>JAFYCQ010000017.1 GCA_017539635.1 Oscillospiraceae bacterium | reverse complement strand
CATGAACGCCTCGGTGGGCATCTGGACGGTGCCCAGTGAGCGCATCTTCTTTTTGCCTTCCTTCTGCTTTTCCAGAAGCTTTTTCTTTCTCGTAATATCGCCGCCGTAGCACTTGGCAAGCACATCCTTGCGCATGGCCTTGACCGTCTCCCGGGCGATTATCTTGCCGCCTATGGCCGCCTGGATGGGCACCTCAAAGAGCTGCCGCGGGATGTTCTCCTTGAGCTTTTCGCAAATCTTTCTGGCTCTGCCGTAGGCTTTTTCCCGGTGGGCGATGAAGGACAGAGCGTCCACCTGCTCGCCGTTTAGGAGCAGATCCACCTTTACAAGGTCGCTCTCCCTGTACTCTGAAAACTCATAGTCAAGGGAGGCGTAGCCCCGGCTTCGGGCTTTTAGTGCGTCGAAAAAGTCGTAGATTATCTCGTTTAACGGCATTTTATATGTGAGCTCCACCAGCCGCTCGTCGAGATACTGCATGTTCACGTATTCGCCCCTGCGCTCCTGACACATGGGCATGATGTTGCCCACGTATTCCGGCGGTGTGATTATGGACATGGAAACGAAGGGCTCCTTCGTCTCCAGTATGACGCCGGCGTCGGGGTAGTCATGGGGATTGTCCACCATGACGGAGGTGCCGTCTGTCTTCGTCACCTCGTAGATGACGGAGGGGAGGGTGGTTATGAGGTCTAAGTCAAATTCCCGCTCCAGTCTCTCCTGGATGATCTCCATATGCAAAAGCCCCAAAAAGCCGCAGCGAAAGCCGAAGCCTAAGGCAATGGAGGATTCCGGCTCATAGGAAAGGGAGGCGTCGTTTAGCTTCAGTTTTTCCAGAGCGTCCCGCAGATCCCCGTAGCGGGAGCCGTCCTCGGAAAATATGCCGCAGTAAACCATGGGCCGCACGGGCCGGTAGCCCGGCAGAGGCTCGGCGGCGGGATTATCCGCCACGGTGACCGTATCGCCCACCCGTGTGTCTGAAACTGTCTTTATGGAGGCGGTGAAGTAGCCCACCTCGCCGGGGAATAGCTCCTCGCAGGGCTCCAAGCCGATAGGCCGCATGTGGCCGCACTCCAAAACGGAGTACTCTGCCCCCGTGGCCATCATTTTGACCCGGGTGCCGCGCCTTACGCTGCCGTCCACTATCCGCATGAAAACGATGACGCCCCGGTAGGGGTCGTACTGGCTGTCGAATACCAGGGCCCGCAGGGGAGAATCTCCGTCGCCGGAGGGGGGGGGGATGTTTTTCACCACGTCCTCCAGAACGTCCCTTATGTTTATGCCCGTTTTGGCGGAGACCTCGGGAGCGTCCATGGCGTCAAGGCCGATGACGGTCTCTATTTCCTCCTTGACCCTTTTGGGGTCGGCGGCGGGCAGGTCTATTTTGTTTATGACCGGCAGAATGGCTAGGTCGTGCTCCATGGCGAGATAGGTGTTCGCCAGAGTCTGGGCCTCCACGCCCTGGGAGGCGTCCACCACCAGTATCGCACCCTCGCAGGCGGCAAGAGAGCGGGAGACCTCGTAATTGAAGTCCACGTGTCCCGGCGTGTCGATGAGATTGAGGGTGTAGTCCTTCCCGTCCCCGGCGGTGTAGGAGAGGGTCACGGCCCGGGCCTTGATGGTTATGCCCCGTTCCTTTTCCAGCTCCATGTTGTCCAGTAGCTGATCCTCCATCTCCCGCTCCTCCACGCCGCCGCAGAGCTCTATGAGCCTGTCGGAGAGGGTGGACTTGCCGTGGTCTATATGGGCGATTATGGAAAAATTCCTTATATTGTCCTGATTGTTCATATATCTGACCTTTTATTCAGCAGTTTACTTAGCCGGGCTCCGTTTTTCTTCAGAAGCTCGGCTATGTTCCCGTTCTCCGGGAAGCTTCCGGCTGTTTTGTTGTTTATTATCTCCGCCTCCGCCATGGCCATGCGTGACCGCAGAAGGGCGGAAGCCGTGCGGGTATCGACATCGGGGCATTCGCCGCCCATATCCAGCAGCAGCCGGCAGAGAGAGGCGTTCAGGTACGCTTCCGCGTTTTTTATGCACTCCTCGTCCGCTTTGGAGCGTATCACGCCCGACAGCTCGGCAAGGGAGGTGATAAGCAGCCTGAGCTCGCCGTCGCTCCATATATCCTCCTCGCAGACCAGGGGATTAACCGGGGCGTTGGTCCGCCCGGCCAAAAAGTCCGCGGAGACGCCGTAATAATCGCAGGCGCGGACGATAAACTCCAGCCTGGGCTCCCGCACTCCGTTTTCGTAGTGGGACAAAAGCGCCTGAGAGACGCCCAGATCCTGCGCCGCCTCCCGCTGGCTTATATTCTTCTCATGACGGAGCTTTGAGAGCGCCGCGCCGATGTCCGGAGCCATGAGTTATCCACCCGCCTTTATTACAATATGTATAGTAATATAATCCATACCGGGAGATTTGTAAATAGATTTAAATTAAAAGCGCCAGTTTTCTTGACATTTTACGGTGAAAGCTGTAAATTAAAAAAAGCGGAACAAAAAAACTGTGGAGGTTATAGACATGTCCGAAATGAAAATAATAATCGAAGGCTCCGGCAAGCACTGCCACGTCACCCAGCAGACCCTTGACATCCTCTTTGGGCCCGGCTTTGAGATGGAGAAGAAAAAGATGCTCTCCCAGCCCGGCCAGTTCGCCACTCCCCACAAGGTCACCATCATCGGGCCCAAGGGCGAGACCAAGCTCTCCATCCTCGGCCCCTGCCGCAAGCAGGACCAGGTGGAGCTTTCCTTCACCGACTGCCGCCCCCTGGGCATCGATGCTCCCTGCCGTATGAGCGGCGACCTCAAGGGCTCCGCCGGCTGCACCATGGTCGGCCCCAAGGGCACCGTTGAGCTTAAGGAAGGCGTCATCGTCGCCATGCGTCACTGCCACATCTCTCCCGAGGACGGCGAGAAGTGGGGCATCAAGGACGGCGATCCTCTCCTTGTCACCTGCGGCGGCAACGGCGACAGGCCTCTGGTGTTTGACGGCGTCAAGGCCCGCGTTGGCGAAGGCCACGCCACCTTCATGCACATCGACTACGATGAGCTCAACGCCGCCGGCCTCTTCGAGGAGAACCCCATCGGCATCATCACCAAGAAATAATCATTCCGAATATAATGCAAAAGCCGCCAGAAGGCGGCTTTTGTGTTTCGCGTTTCGACATAAGTCGAAACGCTTCAAACGAGACCCGCTTCGCTGGGCTCTCGTTTGAGCGGGACTGCAGCCCGCTGCGCGCACTCCCTTAAGGTCGCACACTTGCGGGCTGAGATGAATTTTTCCCGAGATACATGCTCCCGGGAAAAATGATTGAGTTGATTCACCGCTGCGGCGGTGAACTCTGCGAGGCTATGCTTTTAATTAAGGATGTAATAAACAAAAAAAGCCGGGAAAGCAGCGCTTTCCCGGCGGTAAATCAATTTCAGCCTATCATGTTGAGAACGAGGGTCAGCACGACGAAGACGATGGCGACCCACTTGGTCATCTTTGCCAGCTTGGCATCCAGGGTGCGGGCCTTGTTCTTGGAGAGGTAAGTGTCGGCGGCGCCGGCGATAGCGCCGGAGAGGCCGGAGCGCTTGCCGGACTGCATAAGAACGATGGCGGTGAGGCCGACGCAAAGAATGAGCTGAATGATGGTGATTACGAGTTTAACGGTGGTCAAGGGAATCCTTCCTTTCAAAAGCCAACGGCAAAAGCCGGAAATTTTCACGTGCTACTAATATTATCACGCAAATCAGCGAAATGCAAGGGTTTTTTTAAATTATTTGGAGGTTACGGTTTGTTTTTTGACACACACGCCCATTATGACGACGAGCAGTTTGACGCCGACCGCTTTGAAGTGCTTGCGTCTCTCCCGGAAAAGGGAGTGGAGTTAATACTGAATCCCGCCTGCGACATGATCTCCTCCCGGCAGGTGCTGTCCTTTACCGAGAGGTTTTCCCATGTCTATGGGGCCGTGGGGGTGCATCCCCAGGCGGCGGCAGACTATAAACCGGAGAATATCGCCGAGCTGAGAAAGCTGGCGGAAAACCGGAAAATAAAGGCCATCGGAGAGATCGGCCTTGACTATCACTACGACGAAAATTCCCCCAGACAGGCCCAGAGAGAATGCCTTGAGCCCCAGCTCTGCCTTGCCGAGGAACTCGGCCTGCCGGTCATTTTCCATGACAGGGAGGCCACGGCGGACGCACTGGACGCCATATCCCGCCACCCGTCTCTTCGGGGCGTGATGCACTGCTTTTCCGGCTCCTGGGAGACGGCGAAAACCGTCCTTGACGCCGGGTGGTATATCTCCTTTACCGGGGCGGTGACCTTCAAAAATGCCCGCAAAGCCCCGGAGGTGGTGTCGAAAATGCCCATAGACCGCCTCATGCTGGAGACAGACAGCCCCTATATGGCGCCGGTCCCGTACCGGGGCCGCCGGTGCGACTCCTCATATCTGCCCTATATTGCGGAAAAGATAGCGGAAATAAGAGGCATGACGACGGAGGAAGTCGCCGCAGTTACGCTTGAAAACGGGAAACGGTTTTTCGGGATATAGCAAATCCTAAGATGACATTATCATTAATTGAACACATTTTTTGAGCCGCCGGTTTCCCGGCGGCTCAAATGCTTTTTACTTCACTTTTTCATCCAGCGGTATGCCCGCAAGTATATGAAAGTGCATGTGCTTTACCGTCTGGCCGGCATCCTCGCCGCAGTTGGAGATGAGGCGAAAGCCGTTTTTAAGGTCCTTTTCACGGGCTATTTCGGCCACAGCCTCTAAACACCTGGCAGCTATGTGGGAGTTTTCCGGAGTTACCTCGCCCACGGAGTCGATGTGGGTCTTGGGGATGACGAGGATATGCACCGGGGCCTGGGGATTTATGTCGTTGAAGGCCAGTACGTCGTCGTTCTCATAAACCTTGTCGGAGGGTATCTCTCCGGCGGCTATCTTGCAGAAAAGGCAATCGGACATTTTTTATTTCCTCCTATCAGATCTGGATTATATCGAGCTTCTCCGCCACGTAATCGTCAACGGAGGCCAGAGCGTCGTCAAGCTTGAGAATATCCTTGCCGCCGCCCATGGCGGAGTCGGGCTTTCCTCCTCCGCTGCCGCCGCAGAGGGAGGAGACGCGCTTTATAATGTCGCCGGCCTTTATTCCGGCCTATATGGCCTCCTTGCCGCAGACGCAGAGGAGAGTTATCTTGCTGTTTTCGTGGTCAATGCCGGCCATGACCGCCACCACGTTGGGAGCCTTGTCCTTTAGGAAGTCGCCCATTTTTCTCAGATCCGCGGTGTCAAGGTCGCTGCGGCTCATGGTGATCACCTTCAGACCGCCGATGTCCTTGGCGGCTACCAGGAACCGTTCCACCTCGCCGGAGAAGAGCTTGTCCTTGAGCTTTTCCATGCCCTGGCGCATGTCGTGCATTTCCGTCATGAAGCTGTGGGCCCTGGCGACTATCTCCTTGGGGGTGGTCTTCAGCTCCTCGGCGGCTCTGTGGATGGAGAGCTCCAGCCTTTCCGCCTGGCGCAGGTATTCCTTGCCGGTGACGGCCTCGATCCTTCGGACGCCGGAGGCCACGGACGCCTCGGACATTATGCGGAAGGAGCCCATCTTGGCGGTGTTGTCTAAGTGAGTGCCGCCGCAGAACTCAACGGAGAAGCCGTTGCCCATATCCACGACACGCACGATATCCCCGTACTTTTCGCCGAAAAGGGCGATGGCGCCGCGCTTTTTGGCTTCCTCTATGGGGAGATTTTCGGTTACTACATTATAGCCCTCCAAAGCAGCGTTGTTCACTATCTTGGAGACCTTGACTATCTCCTCCGGCGTCATAGCGGAGAAGTGGGTGAAGTCGAATCTCACCCTGTCGGGCTCCACGAGAGAGCCGGCCTGGTGCACGTGCTCGCCCAAAACCTCACGCAGGGCTTTGTCCAAAAGGTGGGTGGCTGAGTGGGCGCGGCGGATGGCGCTGCGTCTTTCCTCATCTATGGAAACGGTGCAGCGGTCTCCTGTCTTTATGACGCCGGACTTCACAACGCCGTAGTGCATGAACTTGCCGCCCTTGTTCTTCTGAACATCCGTGACTTCAAATTCCCATTCACCGTCCCGGGAGATCGTGCCGTGGTCGGCCACCTGACCGCCCATTTCGGCGTACATGGTGGTCTGGTCGAGAACTATGATGGCCTCGGCGCCCTCGCCTATCTCCTCTCTCAGTTCGTCCTCGGCGACGATGGCGAGCACCTTGCCGTCGGTGACGGAATTGTCATAGCCCACGAACTGGGTGGCGGGGATATCCTTTCCGAATTCCACGTCTGCCCAGCCCAGGTCACCCAGGGCCTTTCTGGCCTCGCGGGCTCGCTCCTTCTGCTCCTGCATGTTTTTGCGGAAGGATTTTTCGTCAACGGTAAGGCCCTCGTCCGCGGCCATTTCCACCGTGAGGTCGATGGGGAAGCCGTAGGTGTCGTAGAGCTTGAATGCATCGTCGCCGGAGAAGACGGATTCACCCTTTTCCTTGTGGCCGGCCAGCATTTCGGCGAAGATCTTAAGGCCGCCGTCTATGGTGCGGGCGAAGTTTTCCTCCTCGGTCTTTATGACCCGGGTGATATAGGACTGCTTTTCCCGCAGATCCTTGTATTCGCACTCGTTTTCGCCGATGACCGTATCCACCACCTCAAAGAGGAAGGGATCGTTGACGCCCAACAGCTTTCCGTGGCGGGCGGCCCTTCTCAAAAGCCTGCGCAGCACATAGCCGCGGCCCTCGTTGGAGGGCAGAACTCCGTCGCAGATCATGAAAACGGCGCTTCTTATGTGGTCGGTGATGACGCGGAGGGACACGTCCTTGTTATGGCTCTCCCCGTAGTGGGCGTATGTGAGCTCCGAGACCTTGTTGGTGATGTTCATCACCGTGTCCACGTCGAAGAGGGAATTGACGTTCTGGCTGACAACAGCCAGCCTCTCTAGGCCCATGCCGGTGTCGATGTTCTTCTGGCTAAGCTCGGT
>JAFYCQ010000239.1 GCA_017539635.1 Oscillospiraceae bacterium | reverse complement strand
TGGGCTCCTGCGCCACCCAGTACTCCTCGGAATACATGAACGTCACCGTCTGGCGTGACGGCACGAAGTACTCCCTCAGCTTCAAAAAGGGCAAGCCTCTGGGCAAAAAGGGCGAGGAGCTGAAAAAAGAGCCATATACCGAAAGGCGCACCGGCACCCTCATACACTGGAAGCCGGATCTGGAGGTCTTCACAGACATAGACATTCCCAGGGAATACTATCTGGACGTTCTTAAAAAGCAGGCCGTGGTTAATGCCGGCGTCACCTTCCGCTTCCGGGAGCAGGTGGGCGGCAAATTCGTCACCACGGACTTTAAGTACGACAACGGCATAATAGACTACGCCGCTGAAGCCGCGGGGACAGATCCCCTCACCCAGCCCTATTATATAGAGGCCGAACGCCGGGGCCGTGACCGGGAGGATATGCCGGAATATAAGGTCAAGCTCTCCGCGGCCTTCTGCTTTTCGAACCGGGTGAGCCTTACGGAGTACTACCATAATTCCAGCTGGCTGGAGCACGGCGGCTCGCCGGAAAAAGCGGCGAAGACCGGCTTTACCTACGCCATAGACGCATATATCCGCAAGGCGGGCAAGTATCAGAAAAACGAGAGCCGCATCAGCTTTCCAGACGTGCAGGACTGCCTCATACTCATAACCAACTGCTTTTCCACCCAGACCTCCTATGAAAACCAGACCAAAAAGGCCATAACCAACAAATTCATACAGGAGGCCATGACGGACTTCTTCAAGACCCAACTGGAAATATACTTCATAGAGCACAAGGCCGAGGCCGACAGGATAGCAGACCAGGTGCTCATTAACAAGCGCAGCCGGGAGACGGCGGAAAAAGCCAGGTTGAGCATAAAGAAAAAGCTCTCCGGCAGCATTGACCTCATGAGCCGGGTGCAGAAGTTCGTGGACTGCCGCACAAAGGACGTATCCCGCCGGGAGCTCTACATCGTGGAGGGAGATTCCGCCCTGGGCGCCTGCAAGCTCTCAAGGGACGCGGAATTTCAGGGCATCATGCCGGTGAGGGGCAAGATACTCAACTGCCTCAAGGCCGACTATGACCGCATTTTCAAGAGCGACATAATAACCGACCTTATTAAGGTCCTGGGCTGCGGAGTCCAGGTGTCGGGCCGGAAGGTGTCAAAGGAGCTGGCTACCTTTGATATGGAAAATCTCCGGTGGAACAAAATAATAATCTGCACCGACGCCGACGTGGACGGCTTTCAGATACGCACCCTTATCCTCACCATGCTCTACCGGCTGACGCCGGAGCTCATAGAAAGCGAAAGGGTGTTTATCGCCGAGTCTCCGCTTTACGAGATAAACAGCAAAGGCAAGACGTATTTTGCCTATTCCGAAAAGGAAAAGGCGGACATAATAAGCTCTCTCGACGGGGCCAAAGCCACAATAAACCGTTCAAAGGGACTGGGCGAGAACGACCCGGACATGATGTGGCTCACCACCATGAACCCGGAGACGAGAAGGCTCATAAAGGTAATGCCCTCGGACGCGGAAAGCACCGCCGAGACCTTCGACCTGCTTTTGGGTGACAACCTGGCGGGCAGAAAGCAGCACATTGCCGACGACGGGTACAAGTATCTTGATCTGGCAGATATATCCTGACCGCCTGACGGCCAAGGGTATTAAAAGGGGGATAACAATATGAAAACTCCGAATCCGGCTACGGATTTCACCGCCCGGGCAAACGCCGCCTGGTATGACGAGCTTCCTTTTGATGACGAGAGCGAAAAGGAATGTGCCTTAAAGGGCCTTATCGAGGCACAGGACGGACTGATCATTCGGGACAGCGAGGGGAACAGCGTCTGGAGCGTTGCGGACTATAAGTATATGCAGGAGGCGGACAAGGCGCCGGATACGGTAAATCCCAGCCTCTGGCGCAATACGCTGTACAACACCTACGCCGGCCTGTTCGAGGTGTGCGACGGCATCTATCAGGTCAGGGGATACGATATGGCGAACGCCACGTTCATCCGCACGGACCACGGCTGGATCGTCTTCGACGTGATGATGTGCCGGGAGAATATGGCGGCGGCCAAGGCGCTTATGGAAAAGCATTTCGGGCCTCTGGACGTAAAAGCCGTACTGTACAGCCACTCCCATATCGACCATTACGGCGGTGTGCTGGGTCTTATAAACCGTGAGGATGCGGCGGACGGAAGCCTTTCCTTTGAAGAGCAGCAGGCCTCCGGCAAGGTTATGATCTTAGCGCCGGAGGGCTTTCTTAAATACGCGGTCAGCGAGAACATATACGCGGGCATGGCCATGTCCAGACGCGCCCAGTACCAGTACGGCACGCTTCTTAAGACTGGCTGCTGCGGCAGAATGGGTATAGGCATCGGCCTCGGTCAGGCCGTGGGTCAGACCGGCCTTGTGCCGCCGACCTATGAGATATGCCGGAACGAGACCCTTGTCATTGACGGGCTGGAGATCAGATTTCAGCTGACCCCGGGCACCGAGGCCCCCGTGGAGATGCACGCCTATTTCCCGAAATACCGGGGACTGTGGCTTGCGGAAAACTGCACCTGCACCATGCACAACATCTACACCCCCAGAGGCGCGCAGGTGCGCGACCCCGCGGCCTGGGCGAATTACGTCCTGGAGGCGGAAAAGCTCTTCGGCGATGAGACCGAGGTGGTGTTCCAGTCTCACAACTGGCCCCACTGGGGCAGGCAGACCGTTAAGGAGTATATGGAAAACTGTGCGGCGATCTATCAGTTCATCCACGACCAGACGCTGCATTACATTAATTTCGGCCTTGTCCCGGCGGAGATCTCCCGGCTTTTACGGCTGCCCGAAAGGCTCAACCGAGTGTGGTACACCCGGCAGTATTACGGCACCCTGTCCCACAACGTCAAGGCCGTTTATCAGAAGTACATGGGCTGGTACGACGCCAACCCCGTGAACCTTGACCCCCTTACGCCCGAGGATACGGCAAAGAAGTGGGCGGAATATCTGGGCGATACGGAAGAGGTACTTAAAAAAGCCCGTCGGGACTATGAAAAGGGCGAATATCAGTGGGTGGCTCAGCTCACCCGAGAGCTTGTGTTTGCCGATCCGGGAAACACGGCCGCCCGGGAGCTGTGTGCCGACGCTTTGGAGCAGCTTGGCTATCAGTCGGAAAGCGGCCCGTGGAGAAACATCTATCTCACCGGAGCTCTGGAGCTGCGGGAGGGCAATCAGGCCGACCGGGGCGTTTCCGCCAAGGGGGGCATAGATAACCAGATCGCCATGACCCCGGAGATGATGCTGGACTACATCCGTATCAGAACGGACTCCATCGCCGCGCAGAACGACGATCTGACCATGAACCTGATCATGGCGGATACGGGAGAGAGATTCTTCCTGAAGCGCAGAGCGGGCATAGTGCTGCTTTACAAGGACGAGACGCGCCCGGAGGCAGAATGTACAGTCACCTGCGGGAAATTGCAGCTTCTCGGCGTGATTTCCGGCAATAAAGAGGCAATCGCCTCTCTCTCCGTGAAAGGGGATAAAGCGGTCATCCTGCGGCTTATCAAGTACATGACGCCCTTCTCCCGGACCTTCAATATCGTGGAACCTTAAAAAGCGCGGGACAGTAAATGATTATCCCCGGGCGGCTTCATTGAAAAGCGCTGCCCGGGGATTATCTTGATTATCTGAAAAGTCCCGCCGCATCGGATCGGAGCTGTCCTTGCGGTTTGCGCAAATAAGTATTATAATAACGGTGATGACGCTGCCGATCATGGCGAGCGGCATAAGTCCGGCAGCCGGTATAGTTCATTTTTTGAGAATATTTCGGTTTTCATAGTTTTTTCACATCTTTTGTACGACTATTTAACAATTATGATCTATATTCATAATGTACCATTATATACAGGAGAAGTAGCTTTATGGACGAACTCATACACATCCCCCGGTCGGGCATACTCAACAGGGAAATACTCCTCTCCCATACCGACACGCTTTTGGAGACGGTGCCGGATTACAGAGAACTGCTCATGGAATACTCCGGCGCCATGAGAACGATCCGCACAAAGCTGGAGATACTGGACTCGGAATTCAGCCTCAAATGCCGTCACAACCCCATTATTTCCATTCAGACCCGGCTCAAAAGCCAGTCCAGCATAATGGCCAAGATGGCAAGGCTGGGGATACCGGTAAACCGCAAGTCCATTGAGGAGAACTTAAACGACATCGCGGGGCTGCGGGTGGTCTGCCCGTATCTTGACGATATATATATGATAGCCGACGCCCTTATCCAGCAGGAGGATATAGAGCTCATCCAGAAAAAGGACTACATAGACACTCCCAAGCCCAACGGCTACCGCAGCCTGCACCTTATCGTCAGGGTGCCGGTGGGCCTGTCCGACGGCCGCAAGCGGGTAAAGGCGGAGATCCAGATCCGCACGATAGCCATGGACTTCTGGGGCAGCCTGGAGCACCAGATAAAATACAAAAAAGACTCCGGCGACACCGGAAACATTGTGGAAAGACTAAAGGCCTGTGCAGATATAATAGCCTTTACGGACAAGGAAATGCAGGCTATAAGAATGGAAATGGACAAACAGGCAAAGTGAACTGTTAATAATCCAGGGGCCGCTGCAAAGCTTTTATTTTGCAACGGCCCCTGGTTCATCAGCTACCTTATAAAATGCGTGGGCTGCCATTCCTCTTTTTCCGGCAGACCGTATTTTTCTTTGGCGAGGGCGCTGCCCCGCATGAGGAAGGTCATGTTCCGGGCCAGCGCCCGCATGGTCTGCATGCCCTCTTTGTCCTCGGCCGCCTGGCCGGGTTCTCTGCCGTGGACGCTGTTCCAGTACTGGCTGGAGGCCACGGGCATTCCCGCTATGGTGAAATATTTGTTGAGCTCGTCAAAGGTGGCCGAACAGCCGCCGCGCCGGGCGACGACTACGGAAGCGCCCACCTTCATGGTCTTGTCGAAGCCGGTGCTGTAAAAGAGCCGGTCGAGAAGCGCGACGATGGTGGCGTTTGCCGAGGCGTAGTAAACGGGGGAGGCCACCACCAGGCCGTCCGCCGCCTGGAATTTGGGCGCAAGCTCGTTTACCGGGTCGTCGAAAACGCATTTGCCGGTCTTAGCGCAGCTGCCGCAGGCGATGCAGCCCCTTATGGCTTTGTTTCCGATATTCGCCACCTCAACGCCCACGCCTTCCGCTTCAAATACCTTTACCATTTCGTCAATGGCAAGGGAAGTGTTGCCCTTTGGCCTGGGACTTCCGTTTATAATGAGCACGTTCAGCTTTTCCATGAGTGTTCCTCCATAATCGTTTGTTGTTACAATAATACACCAATTCCGGCGGTTTTCCAAGACGAAAACGGTTTTTTCATGATTTGGTTATTCTTGCTGTCACCCCGGCCCGCTCCAGAGCGGCGCCCGCGATGAAAAAAACGGCAATGCCAACTAAAGCTTCTATGGAAAGACCGGGGATCTGCAAAGCCCCAGTATAAACCGAGCCGTAGAGTATGGAGCCACCCACAAAGTAGCCGAAAATCATCTCCGCGGAGGCGGCAATGACAGCGGTCAGAGTTCGAAGGCTCTTTACGCGCCTGTCGGCAACAGCGCCGCAGAGAGCGCCCATCAGGGCTTTTATTATGAGCGTGGGTATTGTCCACTCCGGGTAGCTCACAAGGTCGGCCAAAGCCGAGCCCACGCCTCCGGCCACGGCTCCCGCGCCCGGGCCGAAGAATACGGAAATAAGCAGTATCATGCTGTTGCCCAGGTTGGCGTAGCCCAGGGGGATCGGAATTTTTATAAAAAACGTCGCCACGAACACTATGGCCGTGCAGAGCGCCGTCCGCGCCAGCCTCACCGCCGGGTGACTGCGCTTTTCATTCAGTCGCATATATATCACACTTTCATACTAAATTAATAGGATATTAACACGGCCGGGACGGATTGTCAACAGCTTTTTTTCAGAGAAAGATTCAAGCGCGCTGAAATTATCAGCGCGCCTGAACGATTTCAGAATTTTTCCTGCCACTTAGGGTCGGAGAGCACGTCATCCAGCCATTCCCTGTAGAGCTCCGGTCTCCAGTCGGGGCGTCCGGTGCGGTCGCCCTTTTCAAACATGTCGGAAATGGGCGTCTGCTGGGTGTAGCTCAGATCTATCGTGGCAATATGCATTTCTCCCTGCTCGGCGGTGGAGTCTCCGAAGGAGTCGCCGGCGTAAAGGGCCACGCCTGAGCGGAGGTCTCCGGGGCCCAGTATGCTGGAGGCGCCCTGCATCCGCAGATCTCCGTCCATACCGAAGAGGTCGGCGCTGGCGATAAAGAGCTGGGAGGATGTGACGGCTGCCCGCAGGCTGTTGTTCTGGTGCTGGGTGCCCACGGCGGTGGACACGGCGCAGGGGTTCAGCACAAGCCGGGCGCCCTTTGCCCTGTAATAGCGCAGCAGCTCCGGAAACTCGTAAACGTCGTAGCAGATGCCCACGCCCACGGGGCCCCAGGGGGTGTCAATGAGCAGGGGCTTATTGCCTCTGTCCGCCCACTCAAATTCGTCGGCGGGGAGGTGGAGCTTGCGATAGACCCTGGCAGTTCCGTCCGGCAGGCAGGCGGCGGCGGAGTTATATACGGCGTCCCCGTCTCTCTCCGGCAGACCGAAAACGGCGTAAACGCCGTATTTTTTCGTTATCTCACATACGGCCTGTGTGGCCGGGCCCGGCACGCTCTGAGCCAGACGGCGGTGGAGCTTTTCTTCCTTTACCGGGTTTTTGTCGTTTATGTAGCCGGTGAGGGCGGTCTCCGGCAGGACGATGATGTCCGCGCCCCGCTTTGCCCCGGCCTCCGCATAGCCGCATATACGGCTCAGATTCCTGTCAACGTCGCCGCGGAAGGCGTGAAAATTGACCACCGCGACGGTAAGAACGTCTTTAAACATAAAACCGCTCCTTTCATTTCAAGGATAAATGAAAGAAGCGGTTTTGTCAACTA
>JAFYCQ010000238.1 GCA_017539635.1 Oscillospiraceae bacterium | reverse complement strand
TTATCCTGTATTACATATCAATATATATTTTTTTATACGAATTGATACGGAAAAAGGGAGGCGCATATTTCAGTAATGCCTGAAACTACAAAGTTAATAGTCATAATAGTTGTGGCCGTGATCCTGATCGCAGCCGCGCTGGTGATCGGTCTTCTGGTTGGGCGCAAAAAGGCGGAAAAGGACCTGGCTAAGGCTCAGGAGGACGCAACGAGCATCATAAACTCCGCCATCAAAACTGCGGAAGCCAAAAAGCGCGAGGCCCTTGTCGAGGCCAAGGAGGAGATCCACAAAAGCCGCACGGAATACGAGCATGAGGAGAAAAACCGCCGTGCAGAGCTCCAGAAGCAGGAGCGCAGGCTCCAGCAGAAGGAGGAGAACCTGGACAAGAAGACCGACGCCCTGGAGAAGAAGAACGACCAGCTCACCCGAAAGATGGCCGATCTGGATAAACTCCAGGAGGAGGTCGCCCTCGTTAAGCGCAGTCAGCTTGAAATGCTCGAAAAGATTTCCGGCTACACTATTGAGGAGGCCAAGGCCTATCTCATCAAGAACATCGAGACCGAGGTCACCCACGAGGCGGCCATGAAGCTCAAGGAGATAGAGGCCAAGTACAAGGAGGAGGCCGACGAGAAGGCCAGGGAGTATATCTCCCTTGCCATCCAGCGCTGCGCCGCGGATCACGTGGCGGAGGCCACCGTGTCCGTCGTCCCTCTGCCCAACGACGAGATGAAGGGCCGCATCATAGGCCGCGAGGGGCGGAACATCCGCTCCATCGAGACCCTCACCGGCGTCGATCTTATTATCGACGACACGCCGGAGGCCATCACCGTATCCTGCTTCGACCCCGTGCGCCGGGAGATAGCCAGACTGGCGCTGGAGAGCCTTATCGTTGACGGACGCATCCACCCCTCCCGCATCGAGGAAATGGTGGAAAAGGCGAGAAAATCCGTGGACGCCACCATCAAGGCCGAGGGTGAGAGAGCCGTTTTCGAGACGGGCGTCCGCGGCCTGCACCCGGAGCTCATCAAGATACTGGGCCGGCAGAAGTACCGCACCAGCTACGGCCAGAACGTGCTGAACCACTCCATAGAGGTGGCGCACGTCTCCGGACTTCTGGCTGCCGAGCTGGGCGTGGACGTGGCCTTGGCAAAGAGAGCCGGACTTTTACACGACATCGGCAAATCCATCGACCACGAGGTGGAGGGCTCACACGTCCAGATAGGCGTGGACCTTGCCCGGAAATATAAAGAGAGCGAAGCCGTCATCCACGCCATCGAGGCGCACCACGGCGGAGTTGAGGCAAAAACTGTAATTGCCTGCATAGTGCAGGCTGCGGATACTATTTCGGCGGCACGCCCCGGTGCCCGCCGCGAGAATGTCCAGAATTACATAAAGCGGCTTGAAAAGCTTGAGGAGCTCACCAATTCCTTCAAGGGCGTTGACAGCTCCTACGCCATACAGGCGGGCCGGGAGATACGCATCATGGTCAAGCCCGAGGAGGTAACCGAGGACGAAATGGTGCTGCTGGCCCGGGACATCGCCAAGAAGATAGAAGCCGAGCTCGAATACCCCGGACAGATAAAAGTAAATCTGCTGCGGGAGACGAGAGCGGTGGAATATGCCAAATAACGTCAGACAAGACCCGTTTTTCAGGGCTCTTGTTTGAGAGGGACTGCGGCTTTCTGCGCACGCTCCCGATGGCAGCACGCCTGCGGGCGTGAACTCTGAGAGGCTTTTGTTTCAGACATAAGCGCCGGAGAAATTCCGGCGCTTTTTCTGAAAGCGGCATTTTCATTGATTGAGGGTTTCTGCGATAAGGAGAAAGACCATGAAAAGAGCGTTGTCATTTTTGCTTGCCGTTGTGCTGCTGTTTTCTTTCGGCGCCGCGGCGGCTCTGGCGGCCGGGGAGGAAGTGATCTTCCGCTGCGATAAGGACCCCGGCGAGAGCGAATTCGTAACACTCTGCGCCTCCGCCATAGCGGACGCCGTTTACCCCGCCTTGTACAAGGGCAACGAGGGCAGCTCGTGGAACAGGGCTGAATTTGACTTTTCATCCTTTAGTGTAATGGACGAGTTCATAAACGACCTGAGGTTTATTGACGCCGGAGAGGGCCGTATCGACTATTATTCGATAGGCTTCTTCGACAAGCTGCTCCCCTGCACCTATGACGAGCTGATTAAAAAGGGTGGATACTTTGCTGATCTGGTAGAAAGGCAGCGATTGGATACAGCGGGGTAAGTAGAGAAAAAGCCCTGATTTGCGGATGACTAACTACCGAAAATACTTGCGCTTACGCAGTTTCTATTTTATAATCATATTAACTGTTATT
>JAFYCQ010000237.1 GCA_017539635.1 Oscillospiraceae bacterium | reverse complement strand
GGGAACATTTTTTCCGGGAGCGTGTATCTCGGAAAAAACACCTCTCAGCCCGCAGGTGTGCGATCTAAGGGAGTGCGCGCGGCGGGCTGCAAGCCTGCCCGAACGAGAGCCCGGCGAAGCGGGTCTCGTTCGAAATGTTATTTCATATACCCTCCGATAACGCTTCTCACATCGCTCATGGAGATCACCGCGTCCGGGTCTATCTTTCTTACAAGATCTGCGCATTCTCTCATTCTTCTCCGTTTAAGCTGGACGAAGATAACGTCCCGCTTCGTCCCGTCCACGCTGTGGCCGTCCAGAATGGTTACGCCGAATCCCTGTTCACGCAGTGCCGGCCCCACCATGTCCCCGTCGGCGGCCATGGAAACGATCTGCATCGAGGTGAGCCCCAGAGCTATCTTGTTCTCAATAACGATACCCAGAACTATGCCCACTGTAAAGGCGGCGCAGTACATGACCGCCGCCAGAGGGTCAGTCCTGATGCTTCCCAGCACGGCGCTGACAACGATGACCCACAAGACCTCCTCGATGAGCCCGCATAGAGCGCTCAGCGCTTTCATGCCTCGCCCCACGAAAACTATGCGCAGGGTCATGATCGCCACCTCCGCCAGCTTTCCTATGAAAATCAGCAGATAAACCACCGGTCCGGTAATTCCGAACATGCTTATTCCTCCCATGATATACCCCTTGCCATAAACGGCATCAAAGGTTATATTAATAATATCCGCTACCAAAAGGGTGTCCTTAATGACTGAAAAGAAACCCCATATAAAAACCGCCGCGATACTCGCCGCCGTCCCGGCATTTCTCACGGGTCTTTTTCTCGTATTGCAGAGCTGCCCGGGCTTCTGCGAGTTTGTCGCCGAGCATATCGGCAGGCCCTATCGCAGTATCGCCGGCCTCATATCCTCAGCCATGCCCTACTCCGTCATGGAGGCGCTGTACCTCATAGCGATAATCTTTTTCGTTTGCTTTATAATCAGCAGCGTCGTAGCCGCTGTCAAGTCCCACCGCCGCATACTTACGGCAGTCACCCGGTTTTTGGCTCTCCTCGCCGTAATATTGTGGATCATTACGCTCTTTCTATACTCCTGGGCCGCCAATTACAGAGCCCCCGGCTTTTCGGAAAAAAGCGGCATTCACCCCGACGGCTGCACGAAGGAGGAGCTTTACACCGTCGCAAACTATTTCGCCGGGCGGGCATCCTCTCTCTCCTATGAGGTGCCGAGAAACGACAAGGGCGTGTTCACCCTTCCCGCGCCGGAGATAATCAAGGATTTTTCCGTCGCTTATTCCCGCCTTACAGAGGAATTTCCCTTTCTCGGCGGCAGGGTAAACAAGCCCAAAAGCATGCTGTTTTCAAAAATCATGAGCGCCACCGGCTTTACCGGCATATACTTTTCCATTACAGGCGAAACGAATCTGAACACTGACGTGCCCGCCTGCTTTTTGCCATTCACCGTCGCCCACGAGCTGGCCCACCAAAAGGGCTTTGCCTCGGAGCAGGAGTGCAATTTCTTAGGCGTGGCCGCAAGCGAAAGCTGCGGAGATGCGGTTTACGAGTATTCCGGGTGCTTAGCCGGGCTCCTGTACACCTCAAACGCCCTTTATTCGGCCGATATTGAGGCCTGGTACGACGTCATGTCCCAATGCTCCCCCGGCGTCATCTCAGACCTTTCCGACAACAACGCATACTGGGCAAAGTGGGAATCCCCGGTGGAGGAAGCGGCCGAGAGCGTTTACGACAGCTATCTCAAAAGTCAGGGGCAGGAGCTGGGAATAAAAAGCTACGGCGCCTGCGTCGATCTCATAGTGGAATACTATATCAATAGGGTTTTCTGATACGGCAGAGCTTGTCGTGGCAGTTCTTGCACTTTATGGTCTCGTTGGAGCCCTCCCAGAAGCGCTCCGGGTGGCG
>JAFYCQ010000236.1 GCA_017539635.1 Oscillospiraceae bacterium | reverse complement strand
CTTTGCAGGTAACTGTGGACAGGATACGTCTTAAAAAGGACGACGATAACGTGGACATTTCCTCCCTCGTCCCCGTGGCGCCCATCGACGCTAAAAAGGCCATGGGGGAGATAGAGGCCATCGCCGCCTCCATCGAGGACGGGGATTACCGGCGCGTCTGCCAGACGCTTTTAAGCCGCCATAAGGAGGCCTTTATGACCATCCCGGCGGCCAAGAGCGTCCACCACGGCTTTCTGTCGGGGCTTCTGATGCACACCCTGAACATGCTCAGGACCGCCGACTTTCTCTCCGGGCTCTACGGCGAAACCGTGGACAGGAGCCTGCTTTTAGCCGGCACCTGCCTCCATGATTTAGGCAAGGAGCGGGAATTTCAGTATTCTGACTTGGGCCTTGTCACCGAGTATTCCGTGGAGGGGGAGCTCTTAGGCCACCTGGTAATGGGGGCGCAGGAAATACGGGAAGTGTGCCGTGAGCTTAGCGTTCCGGAGGATAAGGCCGTTTTATTGCAGCACCTCATTTTGTCCCACCACGGGGAGCCGGAGTTCGGCGCGGCGGTGCGGCCAATCTGCGCCGAGGCAGAGCTGTTGTCCCTCATAGACAAAATAGACAGCCGCATGGAGATATACCGGGAAAACCTGGAGGCCCTCAACGTGGGCGAGTTCAGCCAGCGGATTTTTGCATTGGACAACAAGATCTACAGGCATAAATAAGGGCCTGCGATACAAAAAAATGCTTCCTCATTTTTGAGGAAGCATTTTTTGTATCAGTTTAAGTCTCAGTCTGCTTCGTCGTAGGGCATGTCGGGCTCTATGTATATGCCCCGGGTGCCGCTCCAGCCCACGTTGAAGTTAAGGGCGCGGCCCAGATCGCGGAGCTGGTAATAGGTGTGTCCGCCGCCGTCCCAGGTTATCTGGAAGGCGGTGAGGGGCACCTTTTCACCGTCCACGTCGGTGTCGGCCAGATAGACCTTATAGGGCTGGTTGCCGGTGAAGGGTATTTTCCCCTCTGTGCCGTTGGGGTGCTCATAAGCGTTTGCCGACACGATGCAGATGCCCTTTTCCGCGCTCCAGATAACGTCGAACTCAGCGTCTGTGCCGTTAAGGAGTGCGGCAAGATCACGCAGGCGCACGTAGTTTGTGGGGTTGCCCTCCTCGTTTAAGAGCTTGTAGGCGGGAAGAGTTATCTGCTTATCCCCCAGCATGACGGTCTGGGTGCTTTCGTATGCCGTGCCTGAGGCCGGGATATCCTGCCGGACTACCGTGGGCGTGTCGGTGGGATAGGTGGGCTCGGTGGGATCCAGTCCGCTGCCGCCCTCATACTCGTCGGATGCCAGCGCCGGATAGCTGAAGGTAATGCCCTTTATCCTGCCGCCGTCAGCCCGATGGGTATCTCCGAATTTCTCGCCAGACCTTCCGTATGTATTCGAGCCGGCGAGGAAAAATCCGAAGTCCGCCACATCCTCATCATCCGTATCGCCGAAGGTCACGTCTATGGCGTACCACTGGCCGTCTATGAGCACCTGGTTCCAGGCGTGTTTGCCCCATTTCGAGTTGGAGTAGCCCTGTCCGTAAACCGTGAGGCACAGGATACCAAGCTCGTTGCATACGAGCTGGAAGGCGGTGGAGTAGCCCTGGCAAATCGGTTGGGCTACATCGGTCACGGCGGCCAGAGGCGTCCAGGCCAGTCTGTCGGCCAGATCCTCGTGAGCGCCGGCATATTCGTTGAATTCGTTATTTTCCACCATCCACCAGAAAATGTAGAAAAGCTGGTCGGTGATGCCGCCCTCTTTTTTCGCCTCCGCGGCCAGCTTCTGAACAGCGGCTTCCAGGGTCTTGACATCGTCAAAAACATTGCGGCCGCCGCCGTTCCAATTCCAATAGACCTCGGGCGTAACCGTCGCCTTAAGCTGGCTGCTGTTGCCGTTTACGTGCGTGCTGGTGCCCGACAGCCAGAATATCTCCGGGTGGTCTATCTGGAAAGCGGCATAGGCTTCGGTGTCCGCCGCCGCTATGGCGTTGGCTGTCGCCTGGGCGTCTGCAAAGGGGCCGTCAAAGGTGAAGCTGAACTCCTGCCCGTTGTACAGGTACCACAGGACCGAGTCTTCGTTATAGGCGTTATACAGGGCTTTCGCCGTATCGGAAAGCTGGGGATAGAATACGTTGCACTCGGCTGTGACCGCCAGCGCCGGTGTCGCCAGCAACAGAACGACCAGCAGAATGGCTATCGCCGGTTTCACAAATCTCTTCATGGTGTGACCTCCTTTTTCATTCCGTACGCCGCGTAATCAGCGGCCGTTTTAATTGGTGTTATTTTATCATATTTCTGCCAAATTGTCACCGGGTTTTATGCACTTATAAAGTGATTTTTTGAATATCCGAGGGCATCTTTTACTTTATCCTCACGCTCTCGGCAGCGGCGGTCTTTTGGGCAGAAGCACTCTGCCGAAGCAGAAGACCGTTATGCCGCTGTCGGCGAGGACATGGGTGTCTGCGTCGCTTCTTTCTCTGTTCAGGGAGAAGAGATAGATATTCCCGTAGGCGTCCTCGCAGTACTGCTTGCACTTCATGTCCCCGTCCACGAAGAATATGCCCACGTCCCCGTCCTTCAGCTCAATGTCCCGGGTGACGCAGACCCGGGAGCCGTCCTTTATATAGGGCTCCATGCTGTCGCCGGATATCCGCACGGCGAAGTCCGTCTCCGGGGGCATGTCCGGCGTCTTTTCGGTAAGGACGTAGTCCTCCCCCTCCGCCGGGGAGGCATAGCCCGCCGCCGCCGGGGTCAGGTATTCCTTTATGAACTCCACCTTGGCCGGGGGCTTCTCGGTCTCGTTTTCCATTTCCCAGACGCCCTCGGTCATACTGGCTATCAGGCTCCGCCCCTTTTCGGAAAGGGCGGAGTATTTTTTTATGAGAGCCTCGGCATCCTTATCGGTTTTTTCGTCAAGGTCCCTGGAGTCGTCCGTCAGCACGTCCGCCGAGACCTCCAGACACTCCACGAGCCGCCGGAGATTCGACAGCTTCATGTTGCTGTAGCCCTTTGTGTAAAAGCCCACGATGGTGTTGTAGGGTATCCCCGTCTCGGAGGCCAGCCTCCCCCGGGTCATCCCGCGCCGGCGCAGAAGCTCGTCCAGTTTTTCCGTCAGCGTCAATTTTATCACCTCTGAAAGAAATCGAAACCTGTCGAATTTTGTATATCATATCATAGTTATTTGCATTTGTAAAGAGTAAATCTACCTCATGTCGTAGATTTTTGCACTTTTTACCTTGACATTCTACCCTGCATCGTGTATTATTAAACCTGTCCTAACGACACAGGGCAGATTGTTCCGCGCCGGCCTCCTGTTTGGGCGCAAAAAAGGCCGGCGCCGTAATTGGCGCCGGTCACAGCTGAATGTCTTATTTGATTATCTTTATATTGCTGATAATTAGCATGGGGTTTTCCGTTCCCTTTATGGCGTTTATAAGGCCGCCCAGCCACATGACGAACACCATTATCATGAGTATCCAGAGAAGGACGCCTATAAACCCGCCGATATAACTGCGCAGGATAGACAGGATCATGTAGCATATAAAAATCACCAGACCCTGATTCAGGTGGAATTTGCTGTGCTCCCTGTCCCCGAAGATAAAGGCGATGAACCAGCCGATGATGGTTATGTAGGAGAGGATGTCAGTCGCTTTCTTGGACACGTAAAAGCCCCCTTTCGTTTTGTCAAGTATAGCACGCGGAGCTGGAAAAAGCAAGAAATATGAGGGATACGGTCAGCACCGTTCTGACGGACGGATTCGTATTTTCGTAATACAACGGTTATTCATTTTTCAGTCTTAAGTATTAATTCAGAAAATCCTGTCCGGGAGATGAATAATGAATACTGAAAACTGAAGAATGAAAAATACAAAGCAAAAATCCCGCCGATACTCATCGACAGGTTTTTCGCTTTGGTGGAGGAGGGTGGATTCGCCCGCCGGCGGGCGGGCCGGGTCGCGGCTCTGGAGCGCCACCGGCGGTCCATTCACTACCGCTCCCTTCGAATCCACCCCGAAAAAATAACCAGAACCGCTGGCG
>JAFYCQ010000235.1 GCA_017539635.1 Oscillospiraceae bacterium | reverse complement strand
GCCGGAGCCGGTACCGCCGGTTATGCCGATTATCTTCATTTCAGCGCTCCTTTAATCTCCTCCGGTGTCAGCCCCCCCGCTCTTAGTATCCTGAAGGGCTTTACCGTCAGGTCCACTATTGTGGATTCAATGCCCAGGTCACAGACGCCTCCGTCCACGGCGCACTCGATTTTCCCGTTGAAATACCCCAGAACGCTGTCCAGGTCCTTGGGGCTGGGCATCCCGGAGATGTTGGCCGAGGGCGTTGCCAGCGGCACGCCGGCGAGCCTGATGATCTCCAATGTAAGCTTCTGCCGCGGACATCTTATGCCCACGGTGTCCCCTCCCGCCGTGACGATATCCGGCACGGCGTCTTTCTTTTTAAGTATCATCGTAAGAGGCCCGGGGAAAAAGGCCTTTGCCAGCATATAGGCCTCCTCCGGTATGTCGCGGCAGAGCTCCTCCGCCTGCTCCATGCCGGTAACAAGGAGGCTTATGGGCTTTTTTTCCGGCCTGCCCTTGACTTCATACAGCCGCCTTACGGCGTTTTCGTCAAGGCCGTTTGCGGCCAGGCCGTACACCGTCTCCGTGGGGACGGCCGCAAGGCCGCCGTTTTTTATTATCTCCGATGCAGGGGACACGTTGCCGTCCCGTATTATAAGCGTTTTCATCCTTCTGCCTGGGCCTTCAGCTTTTCGGCCTGGTCGGCGGTAATGAGGGCGTTTATCAGCTCGTCCAGATCGCCGTTGATTATTGTGTTTATATTGAAGTTCTTGTTGTCCCCCGTAAGTCTGTGATCCGTCACCCTGTTCTGGGGGAAGTTGTAGGTGCGCACCCTCTCGGAGCGGTCGCCGGAGCCTATCTGGCTCTTTCTCTCGGCGGCGATGGCGGCGTTCTGCTTTTCCATTTCCGCCTCATAGAGCTTACTCCGCAGTATCTTCATGGCCCTGTCCTTGTTTTTGTACTGGCTGCGCTCGTCCTGGCACTCCACCACAACGCCGGTGGGGATATGGGTTATCCTAATGGCGCTCTCCGTCTTGTTGACGTGCTGCCCTCCGGCGCCGCTGGAGCGATAGGTGTCTATCTGGAGGTCCTTGGGGTCTATTTCAAACTCCACCTCCTCGGCCTCGGGCAGCACCGCCACGGTGGCGGCGGAGGTCTGTATCCTGCCGCTGGACTCGGTGACCGGCACTCGCTGCACCCGGTGGCCGCCGGACTCGAATTTCAGCCGGGAATAAGCCCCCTCGCCCTCTACGATGAAGCTTATCTCCTTTATGCCGCCCAGCTCCGTCTCGTTTGCGTTCACGACCTCCAGCTTCCAGCCCTTTCTGTCCACGTACATGCTGTACATGCGGAAAAGGTCTCCGGCGAAAAGGGCGGCCTCCTCCCCGCCGGTGCCCTCTCTTATCTCCATTATGACGTTCTTGTCGTCGTTGGGGTCCCGGGGCAAAAGCAGGAGCTTTATCTCCTCGGCGAGCCTTTCCATTTCGGCCCGCCCTTCGTCTATTTCCTCCCTTGCCATG
>JAFYCQ010000234.1 GCA_017539635.1 Oscillospiraceae bacterium | reverse complement strand
TCACTTTACGGGGAAGAAAATAAAGCCTGCCCTGATACTCCATGACCTCGTCCATGTTCATATCATGACGCATGGAGTATTCCTGCGTTATGACGCTGAGCTTACGCTTCTGAGCGGACGCTTTCCTGTCTAATCTCTGCCCGTCCACAAGGATTTCCCCTTCGCTGGGCAGGAGCACGGTGGAGAGCATACTTATGGTCGTGGTCTTTCCCGCGCCGTTCGGCCCCAAAAGGCCGAAAAACTCCCCGGTCTCTATACGAAGGCTCAGATGGTCCACCGCCGTAAAATCCTCGAAGCGTTTGGTCAGCTCCCGTATCTCGATCATTGCTCTCTGGAAATGATAAGGGAAAAGTAGCCGGCGTCGTCAGGAATATCTTCAACGCTGCGGCACACCGTTTCGCTGTCCATGCCGCAGTTGATAACGGCGGCGGCCATACGCCCGCTTCGGCAGATAAGCTCTTTGATTTCCTTCATGTGGCTTGCGGATTTCATAAGCACGTAAGTCCCGGGCTGATCCAGCAGCTCCTGTGTGCGGTGTACCGCCGGAACGACGTGCAGCGGCTCGTCCCACTCCGTAAGCGGCAGATTGAGACGGGCTGCCGCAGCGCAGAAGGATGGGATGCCGTTTATGAGCTCCACCGGGTATCCCTCCGTCTCCAGAATGTGCTGCAAATAGCTGAAGGTACAGTAGATAGTCGAATCTCCCAGCGTCAGATAGACAACATTTTTTCCCATGTCGAGATACCGCATGATTTTTTCCGCGCCTTTGCGGTGCTCTTCCTCAATGAGCCTTCTGTCCTTTACCATGGGCATGTATATCGGCAAAAGCTCCTTTTCCGCTGTCTCCGGCACGGCCTGCACCGCGATTTTGTAGGCGACGGATTCCCTCGGCTCTTTTCCCGGGACGGCGATAACGTCGTTTTCACGAATCAGCCGAATGGCTTTCAGCGTCATGAGCTCCGGGTCTCCGGGGCCGACGCCCACGCCGAATGCGGTTCCTTTCTTCAAAGCTGCTTCCTCCTTCGTTCCTCTTCTTACGGTTACAATATTGCTCTTGCGGCCAGCTCCACGCACTCGGCCAACGACTCCAGCGTCGCCTTTTCGCTGACCCAGGTCTTCATTCCCAGTAAGCGGGCCGCTGCTTCCGTCTGCCTGCCTATGCACACGGCCCTGACCTTTGTGTAATCTATGTCCTTGACGGCGGCGGCAAAGCCTTTTACGGTCGATGCGCTGGTGAACACGGCAAGGTCTGCTTCTCCGCTTTCTATCAGCTCGCGCTCGTTTATTACGCGGGAGGACTCATAGACCGTATCGTAGGTCGGGATATCGGTTATAAGCAGACCGTCGCCGCTCTCCAGACCGTCGATAAGCGCGCGGCTGCCGATGGCGGCGCGGGGAATGAGTATCCGGCTTCCCGGCGCACAGAGCTTGGCCAGCTCTTTTCCAAGAGTCTCGCCGTCATAAGAAGACGGGAGAAAGTCGGCCTTTATCCCGCGCTGGCGCAGGGCCTTCTGCGTCCCGGCGCCAAGGGCCGCCGTTTTTATGCCCGCCAAGTCCCGCACGTCGCCCTCCGAATAGAGCTTATCGAAGAAAATACGCACGCCGCTGGGGCTTGTGAAAACGAGCCAGTCACAGCCCGTCTTAATATGCTTCAGCGCCTCTGAAAGGCCGTCCTCTATGGGTACCGTGGCTATTGCCGGCAACTGAATGACCTCGGCGCCCTTTTCCTCAAGGATGAGGGCCAGACCGGAGGACAGCTCCTTCGGGCGCGTAAGCAGCACCCTCACGCCCGCAAGCGGGCGTTTTTCATACCAGGAAAAGCGCTCCGCCAGCTTACAGACCTTCCCGACGACGATTATGGCAGGAGTCCGGACGTCTGCCTTTTTTGTCTCCTCTTCCAGGTTCATAAGCTCTGCGGATATCCTGCGCTGCGCCGCCGTCGTGCCCTTTTCCAGAACGGCCGCCGGTGTTAAGGGATCCATGCCGGCGCTGATAAGCCCTCCGCATATGTCCGGCAGCGCCGCGATCCCCATAAGGAATATAAGCGTTCCGCCAGCTTTCACCAGGGCGTCAAAGTCGATGTCATAAGTCTTGTCTGCCCGTCGATGGCCCGTTATGACATGAACGCCTGCGCAATAGTCTCTGTGGGTCACCGGTATGCCGTTATATGCCGGCACCGCAAGGGCGCTGGTCACGCCGGGGACGATTTCGAACGGTATGCCGTTATCCGCCAGCAGCTCCAGCTCTTCCCCGCCCCTGCCGAAAAGGAATGGGTCGCCGCCTTTGAGCCTCACCACGCGAAAACCCTTCTGAGCCTCCGTAAGCAGGACGCGGTTTGTCTCCTCCTGCTTTAAGTAGTGATGCCCCGCCCGTTTCCCGGCGAAGATGAGCCGCGCGCTTTCGGGTATCATATTCAGAACGCCCTGCCCCACGAGTGCGTCGTAAACGACCACCTCCGCTTTGTCCAGGACCTGCTTTCCCCGCAGGGTCATCAGTCCCGCGTCGCCGGGGCCGGCGCCCACGAGCCAAACCTTACCGCTCAAACCTTGTCACCCCGCAATTCCAGCGCCAGCTCTTTTCCCAACCGTCGGGCGTCAGATGCGCTGCCCTCTTTTTCGCCGACGCGGTATGTTCCGCTTGTTTCATCGTAATAAAGCCCCCGCAGGCGCAGAAGTCCGCCCGTTATCTCCGCGTAGGCACAGACGGGAGAGGTGCAGCCGCCGCCCAATTCGGCGGTGAATGCTCTCTCGCAAACGGAGGTAAGGCGCGAGTCGTTATCCGCGTATCCGTCAAGATAAGAATAGTCCTCGCCTGCCCGTCCCTGGATAGCTATGACGCCCTGGCCTGCCGCCGGGATTATCTCATCGGCAGAAAAATACCTGCTTATGCGGTGGCTGAGGCCAAGCCTTTTTAAGCCTGCCGCCGCCAGCACCAAAGCGCCGTACTGCCCCTCGTCCAGCTTTCGCAGGCGCGTCTGGACGTTGCCCCGCACGGGAAGTATTTCGAAGCCGGAATACAAAGACCGAAGCTGGAGGCTCCGCCGCAGGCTTGCCGAGCCGATGGGCCTTTCCGGGTCAGGCTCTGTCCTGCCCGTCGGCAGCACCAGCACGTCCCTAGGGTCCTCCCGTTTTGAAAAGCATATAAGCGGCAGATCGGGAGCAGTTTCCATGGGAACATCCTTCAGACTGTGTACCGTAATGTCAACGGCCCGTGAGCGCAGAGCAGCGTCCAGTTCTTTTACGAACAGGCCCTTGCCGCCCACCTGAGAGAGCGACCGGTCCAAGATCCTGTCGCCGGTCGTTTTCATGGTCACAAGCTCGATTTCCGTCTCCGGCAGCGTTTTGCGGAGATAGTCTACCACCGTCATGGCCTGGGCGACGGCGAGGGTGCTCTCCCGGCTGCCGACGACGATCTTCTTAGCGTTCATCGCGCAAACTCCCGCAGGGCATCCAGCGTCTTTTCCAGATCCTCCGCAGTATGCGCGGCAGAAAGGAACATCGCCTCAAACTGCGAGGGGGCGAGATAGATGCCTTTATCCATCATAAAGCGGAAATACTGCGCAAACCGTTCCGTATCGCTGGTCTGGGCGTCCTCATAATCGGCAACCTTTTTCTCCGTAAAGAACACGCAGCCCAAAGACGCCGTGTGGTTAAGGCAATGCCCGATCCCCGCATCTGAAAGGATCCTGTCATATTCCGCGAAAAACGCATCGCTTTTCCCGTTCAGTTTTTCGTAGAAATCGCCAGTTTCGCTCAAAACTGTAAGCTGGGCTAACCCTGCCGCCATGGCCACGGGATTGCCGCTGAGCGTTCCCGCCTGATAAACGCGCCCAAGGGGCGCGACGACGCTCATTATATCCCTGCGTCCGCCGTAAGCGCCCACGGGCATTCCTCCGCCTATGATTTTTCCGTAGGTGCAGAGGTCGGCCTTTACGCCGTAATACTCCTGCGCGCCGCCGAGGGCAAGGCGAAAGCCTGTTATGACCTCATCAAAAATAAGCAGAGCGCCGTTTTTATCGCAAAGGGAACGCAGCCACGCTAAAAACCCGTCCTTCGGGGGGACAAGCCCCATGTTGGCGCCTACCGGCTCGACTATAACGGCAGCTATTTGCCCGGGATACATATCAAAAAGCGCCTCTGCGCTTTCAAGGTCGTTATAGACTGCGGAAAGTGTGTCCTTTGTGCTGCCCTCCGGCACTCCTCCGCTGCCGGGGATACCCTGGGTCATAAGTCCCGACCCGGCTTTTACGAGCATGGCGTCGCTGTGGCCGTGGTAGCAGCCGGAAAACTTAATGAGCTTATCCCGGCCCGTAAAGCCCCGGGCCGCCCGCACGGCGCTCATGACCGCTTCCGTCCCGGAATTGACCATGCGCACCATTTCCATACCGGGAACGGCTGAGCAGATAAGCTCAGCCATCTGCACCTCCCGCTCCGTTGCCGCGCCGAAGCTCAGGCCGTCACGGGCGGCCTTGTTGACGGCCTCAAGAACGGCCGGATGGGCGTGGCCGAGTATCATCGGCCCCCAGGAGCCGACAAAATCTATGTATTCGTTCCCGTCCGCGTCCCAAAGGCGGTCGCCCTTGCCCCGGGTAATGAAGCGGGGCGTCATGCCCACGCTGCCGAAGGCACGCACCGGGCTGTTCACGCCGCCGGGGATATGACGCACGGCACGCTCAAACAACATTTCAGAATTTGTCATTATCCGATCCGCCCTTCCTGAATAAACCCCGCCAGCTCTTTCGCGTAATAGGAGATATATAGGTCGGCTCCCGCCCGGAAGGCCGACGCCGCCATCTCGCAGACGATCTTGTCTTCTTCTATCCAGCCCCTCTGCGCGGCAGCCTTGACCATTGCGTATTCGCCGCTGACGCTGTAAGTCGCCATGGGCAGGTTTGTGGCGTCCTTTATTTCCCGCACCAGGTCGAGATAGCTCATGGCCGGCTTGACCATGAGTATATCCGCTCCCTCGGCAACGTCGATAAGCGCCTCCTTCATTCCTTCCCGGCGGTTGTGATAATCCATCTGATACTGCTTTCTGTCTCCGAAGGCGGGCGTGGAGTCCGCCGCTTCACGGACGGGCCCGTAAAAAGCGGAGGCGAACTTGACGGCGTAGGACATTATGGGAGTTCCTCCATATCCGTTTTCGTCCAGAATGTCTCTTATCGCCCCAATATGCCCGTCCATCATGTCCGACGGAGCTACCATATCGGCTCCGGCCCGGACGTGGCTGAGGGCGGTCTTTGCCAGGAGCTCCAGTGTCCTGTCGTTGTCAACATAGCTGCCGGAGAGAACGCCGCAATGACCGTGGGAGGTATATTCGCACATGCACACGTCTGTTATGAGAAACAGCTCCGGGAAGTTTGCCTTGGCCCGCCGAAGAGCCCGCTGGACGATGCCGTCCGGCGCGTAGGCCTGACTTCCCGCCTCGTCCTTTACCTCCGGGATACCGAACAGGAGTATGCTGCCTATCCCGGCTTTTACGGCTGCCTCCAGCGCCTCGTCCATCCGGTCCACAGTATATCTGAACTGTCCGGGCAGCGAAGGTATC
>JAFYCQ010000233.1 GCA_017539635.1 Oscillospiraceae bacterium | reverse complement strand
GGTCTGCGACCTCACCGTCGGCAAAAAGAAGTACGCAGCCGTGGAGGAGGAGCTGAAGGTCCTGCGGGAGCAGGCGGAAAGTTTAAGGCGTCAGCTCATTTCCTGCATAGACGAGGACGCCGACGCCTTTGAGCCTCTTTCAAAGGCCTACGGCATACCCAAGGACGACCCGGGCAGAGACGAGATCATGGAGTCCTGCCTCAAAGGCGCGGCGGCCACTCCGTTTAAGATAATGGAGCTGACATGCCGGGTCATAGACCTGCACCGGGTGTTTGCGGAAAAGGGCAGCGTTCTGGTGGTTTCCGACGCCGCCACCGGGGCGGCCATCTGCCGCGGAGCTCTGCGCTCTGCCGCCTTGAACGTAAAGGCCAACACCATGTACATGAAGGACAGGGCCTTTGCCGAGGAGCTGAACGCTGAGGTGGAGGCCATGCTCCGTAAATATCTCCCCGCGGCGGACGAGATATTTGAAAGCGTTTACTCAAAAATGTAGCGGAGAATCAAATGCGAAAAACCATTAAAAGACTAATAGCGGCCGTCGTCTTATTGTCGGCGGCCGCCTCGGTTTTCTCTGCCTCGGCCTACGGGGCGGGGGATACCTTATACAGAAACGCCGTCGCTCTTTCCGACGACGTTACCTACGTAAACGAAATATCCATGGCGAAAAGCGGCAGGATAGAGAGCTTTTCTCTGGAGCTCAAGCCCGGAGGTGATTTAGAGCAGATAACCTCCTCCTGCGACACGGTTTTCGGCGGCATGACGGTGACAAATGCCATAGCCTACGCCGAAAAGCTGGGCTATAACGTGGTCGCTGCCATGAATACCGACTATTTTTCCACCAACAACCAGATCCCCTTAGGGCTCGTCATCGAGAACGGGGTATATAAATCCAGCCCCGAGGGTGAAAACGCCCTGTGCATTATGGAGGACGGCTCCGCCGTCTTTTCCGAGGCTCCGCAGGTGACGATGTCGCTTGCCGGCCCCGGAGGAAAAACGGAGCTCACCCACCTGAACAAATTCAGGACCGATACGTCGCTGTACCTCTATTCCTCTGCCTATTCCACCGTTTCCACCAGGGCCGCTTCCGTTGGCTGGGCGGTGCGGTTCAAGATACTGTCAGGCTCTCTTGCCGTGAACTCCACTTTGGAGCTGGAGGTGGATGAGACGCTTGCCGATGTCAAGGCCGTGCCCATAGGCGACGGGTATCTGGTGCTGACAGCGGCGGACGCCTCGGGCTATATCGAGGAATTTGAAAAGTACGCGGTCGGGGACGCCGTCACTCTGGAAATATCCTGCGATGACGAAACGGCCTCCAACGCCCGCTGGGCGACCGGCGGCGGTGACATAATCGTAAAGGACGGGAAGATCACCGACAGCAGCGCCTGGGACACGGCAATTTCGGCGAAAAACCCCAGAAGCGCCGTTGGGATAAAGGCCGACGGCACCACGGTCTATTTGGCCGTGGACGGCAGAAGGGTGAGCTACTCAAACGGCCTTACCTTGATGCAGCTGGCCGAGGAGCTTTTGGATCGGGGCTGCGTTTCCGCCATGAATTTTGACGGCGGCGGCTCCACCGCCATAGCCATGCGCCGCCCTGGAGAGGGCAGATGCACGGTCATAAATTCCCCCTCGGACGGCTTTGTACGCCGCTGCGGGGCTTACGCGCTCATAGTCAGCAAAGCGGAATCCGACGGCGAAGCGGCCAGGCTGTTTTTGCAGGACGACGGAGCTGTGATACTGGCGGGAGCAACGACAAAGCTTGACATTTCCGCTGTAGATAAGGCTCTCAGGCCCGCGGAGATCCCCGGGGACTATGATATTCTTCCGACTGCCGGAACGTATGAAAACGGAATATACAAGGCGCCGGAGACGGAAGGGACGGATACCGTTTCCGTCGTCTCAGGAGACGTGTCCGGCTCCGGCACGCTCCATGTGATCAAAATGCCCGACACCGTTACGGTCAAAAATGATAATACCGGCAAGGAAGTGACCTCGCTGACCTTAAAAAGAGGAGAGAGCGTGAAGCTTATCCCCAGGGTCAGGCACCTTTTGCGGGACGTGATCATCGACGAGAGCACAGTCATCTTCTCCGCCGAGGGTGAGGCGGGAACTTTCGGCGATTACGGGATTTTTACCGCCGGTGACAAATCGAATGTAACAGGGAAGATAACCGTCAGAGCAGGGGAGAGCGAAATCAAGATAACCGTAAAGATCCCCGCTGTTCTGGAGGACATTGAGGGCCACTGGTCGGAAAGCTACGTCCAGACGCTCTATGACAAAGGCATAGTCAAGGGCGTGACCGCAACGGCTTTCATGCCCGACGGAGAGATACGCCGCTGTGACTTCCTGCTCATGCTGTACAG
>JAFYCQ010000232.1 GCA_017539635.1 Oscillospiraceae bacterium | reverse complement strand
CCCACCGTCCAGAAAATCACGGTGTTGGCGGCATAGAGTATCATTCCCTTGGGCAGGACGCTGTCGCCGAAAATGGCTGAAATGACGGGAAAGCCGAGAAAAACCGTGTTGGAAAAGCCCAAGGCGTTCACGAATGTGCCCCGGCGGCTGGGCTTTATCTTCAGAGCGTAAGCGACGATGACGCCGATGACGAAGGAGCCTCCCACGGTCATGAGAGAGTAGGGCAGCGTCTTGAAGAGCTCAAAAAGCTCCTCCCGTCCGTGGAAATTCGTTATGGCGTTGTAGAACATGTAAACGGGTATGCCGATGTTTTTCAGATATATCGATATGGCCCCGCCGAGGTCGTGCTTTTTGAAAAACTCCGTGCCGCCTATAAAAAAGCCCAGGGCAATAATAAGCAGCATGGAAATAACGCTGTAGGCCGCGTTGATGATCATGGTATCACTTCCCGGTAACTATTATACCATAGCTGCGCTATGGTATAATTTGCCATGTGGCGCGTCCCCGCGCCACGGCTTAAATCAAGTATAATAACCGCTTTGCGGTTATTATACCATAGCTGTGCTATGGTATAATTTGCCATGTGGCGCATCCCCGCGCCACGGCTTAAATCAAGTATAATGACCGCTTTGCGGTTATTATACCACATTTTGACGGCAAATGAAAAGCTTCAGCCGGAAAAGTCGATTGGTTTTTCCGGCTGTTTTCTATGTTCGCACATTGGACAATTCGAATCATTCACCATAAAATGAAGTCACCATATTTCAAAGGAGTACTTCAAATATGAATATCAACTTGACCTGCCACCGTTAGGGCGATTACCTTATTCCCAACGATATCTCGCCGGAGAGTCCGAATATTGGCATTTGGGGAGAGCGCAGGCGACAGTTCTTAATGAAACACAAAAATCCCATATATGCCGGCCGGCTTCTCCGCGGTGAGCTGAATATCTATCTGGAAGAGATCGACCTCTCGGCTAATGAAATATTCGATACTATATTATGTACTATTTTGCTTGAGACAATGTAAATTCACTCTTATGAAAATCAAGCATACCTTCGTCACGCAGTTTACATAGTTCATTGGACATGGCGCTTCGGTCTACCGAAAGATAGTCCGCAAGCTGCTGTCGGTTAAACGAAATAGAAAAAGAACTGCTGTTTTGCCGCTTCGCCTCATCGGAAAGGTAGGACAGCAGCTTTTCTCTTGTGGTTCGTTGAGACATATAGCTGAGTTTTTGAACAAGGCTTTTATTCTTATCCGATATCGTATAGAATATATTTTTTACCAGCCGTGTGTGAAAAGGACAGGCAGAGGGGCATACGGTCAGTATACGTTCAATATCGAAAAAGAGAACCACGCTTTCTTCAACAGCAATGACATCGTCCATCAAAGGGCCGCTGTTTGGTACAATGTAGGCTTCTCCAAACATTTCTCCAGGGCGGATCTCATTCAAGATGTTTAGATTGCCCCAATAGTCCTCTTCCTGAATGTGAAGTCTGCCCGCTGCAAGAATCATCAGATTGCGAATGTACTCGCCTTGACAAAACACATATTCACCCTTGCTATACTCTCGGACGGTGGCGTTCAGACAATTCAGCATAGATAGAATGTCATCATCACCTACGCCGGAAAACAACTTTGTTCTTTTTAGAATAGAGACATACTTTTTCATAAAAGCCTCCTTTCTGTTGGATAAACAACAGACCTGTTGTTTCCATTGTATTATAATGAAATCAGAAAGTCAATAAAGAGGGAATTATAAGGTGAGCGGGATGAAGCCAAAACCAAAGTTAGAATTACCTTAGTTGAACGGAAAGGAAATCATGCCTGCCATCGGGTACATAAGATCGGAGATGTATTCGATTTTGATACAGACCGGGGCGCACTTTGCCCCATGGCCATGTAAGTCGCTTTCCCGTATATTGATACTCTCAGGTACGGCGCAAAACGGCAATATTCAGTTTTGCTGCCCGGACAGCGATGTGATTAACATTTTAAAATCGAGATGGAATCGGATGTGTAAACCCGGAAGGCAACAAGCTGACCAGTACAAAAAAGGGGAACATATTATGCTTAGAAAAATCATCAAAATCGACGAGGGCAGTTGCAATGGTTGCGGGATCTGCGCCGAAGCATGCCACGAGGGAGCAATCGGTATCGTTGACGGCAAGGCGAAACTGCTCCGGGAGGACTACTGCGACGGTCTTGGCGACTGCTTACCCGCCTGCCCGACAGGAGCAATTACTTTTGAGGAACGGGAAGCGCCGGCGTACAATGAAGCGGCGGTAAAGGCGGCAAAACTGAATAAAGGCGTTGAAACGCTGCCTTGCGGCTGCCCCGGCACAGTCTCAAAAGCAATTCACCGCGAAGAAACGCAGGTTGAAGACGTGACAGTCCACAGCCGTCTTTCTCAGTGGCCGGTGCAAATCAAGCTGGCTCCCGTAAACGCTCCCTATTTCAACGGCGCAAATCTGCTGGTCGCCGCCGATTGCACCGCTTACGCTTACGGGAACTTCCACAATGATTTCATCAAAAACAGAATCACACTGATTGGCTGTCCGAAGCTGGATATGGTGGACTATACTGAGAAGCTGACGCAGATCATCGCCGGGAACAGTATCAAGAGCGTAACCGTTGTCCGGATGGAAGTGCCCTGTTGCGGCGGCATCGAAAATGCGGTAAAACAGGCGCTGCAAGCCAGTGGGAAGTTTATTCCGTGGAGCGTTGCAACGATCTCCACAGACGGTCAAATCATTGAACAGAATAACTGAAAGGCAGGTATTGTTTAAGAACACATTTGAAGCAATCACCACGCGGCGCAGCGTCAGGCGCTTTTTGGAAAAGCCGGTAGAAAACGAGCAAATTGAAGCTGTTGTTACTGCCGCGTCTTTCGCTCCTTCCTGGAAGAACACGCAGACCGCCCGGTATATCGCAATCACCGATCCGGCTGCAAAGGAAACGATCGCGGCGGAAATGCTGCCCTCATTCAACGCAGCCACTGTCCGCTCCGCGCCTGTTCTGATCGCTATGGTCACACAGACAGGCCGCTGCGGTTATGAGCGTGACGGCTCATATACCACGAAGAAAGAAGACCGCTGGCAGTATTTTGACGCGGGTATTGCCTGTCAGACTTTTTGTCTGGCGGCACATGAAATGGGACTGGCCACTGTCATAATGGGTATCTATGACGAAGAAAAGCTGCCCGCGTTTCTTGGACTGGCAGAGGATCAGGTTTTGACCGCGATCATTGCGTTGGGTTATGCCGCAGAAATCCCTGCCTGCCCGAAGCGCAAAGGTGTGGAGGACTTACTGAGGTATATCTAAGCGCCAGAACAATGGGGACACTACTTCACCGCCGCCGGTATAATCGACCTGCCAACGGAGCAGGAGCATCGGGATATGGCTCGAAACACTAAGCACCGCAGACAAATAGCCTGAAATAAGGAAACGGTACAGTCTTCGAAAAGACTGCACCGTCCCTTGCATAAATACTTCCTTATGCGGCCGCGGCAAAAACCGCGGCACTTTTTATTTTGTGCTTTTTCTTATGCCTTCTTGTACTCGATCATATCGCCGAAGCTGTCCTCTATGGAGAGGATGTTTCCGTTGATGGTGTACTTGAAGGTGGCGGGGGTGTCGCTGTCAACGTAGTCCATGGTGACGGAGTCGCCGTTGTCGGTCCACTCGAACTCAAAGAAGCCGGTCTCGCCGCCGTCGGTGGAGTAGATGCCGGTGCCGTCTTCTCTGAAGATGTAGCAGTAATCGGCCATGGCGGCGTACTCCCACTTGCCTACGAGAGCAGGTCCTTCGGGTTCGGGCTCTGCCGCGGGCTCATTTGAGGTGGTGCCGGTGCTGGCAGGAGCGGAGGATCCGCCGGAGCTGCAGGCCGCGAGGCAGCCGACTATGAGCACCATGACTATCAGAAGGGCAATTAATTTCGTGCTGAACTTTTTCACTTTGTTTCCTCCTTGTTTTTTTGCCCTTGAGAGCGGACCCTCAAGGGCTTAATAATGATTGCATTTTAAGTTTACCACTTTACTCTGGAAAAATCAAGGCCTTCCGCCCATTATTTCCACGTTTTAGGGAATATGGTCACATCATCCAGGCGTCAAACTGTGTGCACATTTTCATATCCCGGGCGCTGACCTCGGCAAATACGAACCAGCAGGCCATGGCGTCGTCATGTATCTCGGGACTGTTCGTCTGAGTTACCTGCATACAGAGCATGGAGCCGACGCGGCTGACCCTGTAAGCGCCAAAGCGGTAAGCGGTGCTGCCCGAGGCCACATACGCCAGCATAAGGGCGTTGTCCCGGAAAAAGTCCTCGTCATATTTAGCGGCGGCCTCATTGAAAGAGGGCTCCCCGCCAAGCTCGGCATCAAAGCTCAAGATGTCGGAGTATCTGCTCCTGAAGTCGTCCAGCTCCGCTTTGGTCTCGATAGTAAAGACAGGCGGGTGCCGGACAGAGCTTATCATCATTGTCTGGCCGTTAAGACATTCGTAAATCAGCCGGGTGTCCTCAACTGACCCTGCGTAGGCTGTGACCGTCCCCACGAGCTTTCCGGCAAAGAGCTTCCACAGCTCCTCATTCCCACCGGCAAACTTATAATATACGCCGTCGGAAAAGGCGGTGCCGCAGCTGTCCTCCGCCGGGCAGAGGGAGAACACACGCCCGTCCTTCCGGGTGAGATACAGGAGGCTGCCGAAGGGGCAGCCCGCCCCGCCCTGCAGCACCTCGGGGTCGTCAAGCCAGCTTTCAAGCTGCCTTAATGAGGCCGCGTCCGTCACTATGGCCTCACGGCCGCCGCTAACTAACCTTGCCTCGACGAGGTTTTTTACCTCGCCGGGCTTATATGGTGCGGGGCCCTTTCCCGTCGCCTCCAGGCGGAAAACGAAATCGTAGGCCGATTCCTCAAAGCGCTTTTCCGTTTCGATATACCGTCCCACCGGGGCGTGGACGCCCACGACGCAGTAGTAAGTGCCCTCGGGCAGCCAGTTTTTCGCCGTGTCGCCGTACCAGTCCTCCCGCAGAGGTGTCAGATCCTCGGTGTAAACTCGCAGGCTGCTGCTTCTCGATGCCCCGCCGCCGAAGCTGAGGGCAAAATCCTCTCCCAGGGTCACAGCAGGCAGATCCTCAAGGCTGTCGCGGAGGGTCATGTACCAGGGGGCGCCGTCGGCGGCTATCCAGCCGCTTCCGCCGGGCCAGTCATCCGACCAGGTCTCAGACCAGCAGAAAACTCCGTCGGGCGTGATCGTCTTGCCCCCGCTTGTCACGGTGAGCCAGGGAGAGCCGTCGTCGCCGTTTAACAGCATGAGTTTGATATTTTCGGCGTACTCCTCATCCGTCTCGTAAAAGTAGCTGGAAATGGGGTTTTGGAACGGTATTACGAAAATATCCTCCGGCGGCACGTCGTAGGTGGAGAGTATTGCCCTCATTTCCTCCGTCGAGGCGGGCTTCAAGCTCCAAAGCTCCGTATCCGTCTTGTTCCTGTTGGTCCCCGGCAGGAGGCCGAAGTTATAGATGTTGGGGGCAAGCTGCCAGACGTAAACCTCCAGCCCCTTGAAATCGGAAAGGCCGAAGTACTCCGGGAATTTCGATCGAAGGCCGTCAAGACCGTCGCCGCCGGTCGGTTTTTCCTCCAGTCTTATAACTCGTATATGGTATATCTCCCCTAAGGTCGCCGGAAAAGTCTCCAAAATCTCGCCGTTGTACTTAACCTCCACGCTGTCACCCACTATGGGCTCCGGAGAGGGCGGCATGTTCACGATGGGCACGGTAAAGCTGTCGGAGGACGACGCCTCCGGCGTTCCGGGAATGGGCTTTATATAAAGTACACCGTTTGAAATATCGGTTATCGTGCCGATGAGGGTCTGTTCATTTTCCCTCTGCTCCACGCCGAAAAACTCCCGGGCCTGATTGCGGCACCTTAATTGCCGGTCCTTCGCGCCGGAAACGTCCAGGGCCCTGCTCCTTATGGTCATTGGGAATTTGTCCTTGATATCCCCGGCGTAATACGTCCCGTCCCTGGGCTGCCAGTATTCCAGCACCGGATAGACGGAGCCGTCCCCCTTGTCAGTCGTGTCAAAGGTCACGGCGGTGGGAATGTCCGAGCCGGATTCGGTTATTATATCGACGCCGTCAAAGCTGTATTCCTCATACATTATCCAGGCGTAAACGGTCGTGACGCCCGCGCCTTTCTCCACCTTCAGCACGTCGTAGGCAGCGGCGGCAAAATCCCCACGATGGTAGGAGTCGCGGTTGTGCTCCATTATGGCCTCGTCCATGGACAGGGCCAGCTTGCCCGTGACGCTCTTTGATGAAAACGGGTCGGTCATAAGGCAGACGGCCACGGCGGCGCAGACTATGATCGCAACGATTATTATCCAGAAGGCGGGCTTTTTGTAATTGAGAACGCCCTTTACCCGCTGCTTGACTCCCGTCTCGCCGAAGGCGAGGGGGCAGGCTGCAACGCGCCTTTTCGGCATGCTGCAATCCAAAAGCGCCTGGGAATAGGCGGCGAGACTCTGCCTGTCCATGTCCCGGACCACCTTTTCGTCGCAGGCCGACTCGATGTCCCGGCACAGGAGTATATATGCCGTCCAGCACAGGGGATTGAACCAGTAAACCGCTAAAATGAGAAACCCCAGGGGCTTCCACAGGTGATCCCGGCGCTTTAAGTGGGCCCTTTCGTGGGCCGCGACGCAGGAAAGAGTCTCCCCCGTAAGCGTCGAGGGAACATATATCCGGGGCCGGAACACGCCTAAAATAAACGGCGATTTGATATCGTCACAGGCGAAGACCCCGTCCCCCATGCTTATGCTTACCGCCACCCGGCGTCTTAATCTGAGATAGCTCACAAGGGCGTAAATCAGCATAACCGCCGCGCCGGCAATCCAGACAGCCGCCAGAATGGGCAGGAGCGTTTGCAGCGGGCTTGCGCTTGAAGCCGCCTCCGGGGCGAAGGTCTCGCTTATCACCGGGTTTACCGTCTGATTGAGCGCCGGTATGCCGGAGCTTATGCCCGGGGACGGGGAAACGGCGATATTGGCCGGTATGGTCTCCCGGCTGGGGATCAGGCTCAATGCGCTCTCTATTGAAACCGGGCAGACGAGCCGCAGCCCCGCCAGGCCCCAAAGAGCGCAGAATATCCACCGGGGCGCCTTGCGGAATATGAGCCTCAGCAGCAAAACGGCAGCTATAAGCCAGCTGGCCGTTATGCTCAGGTTCAGTATTTTAATGAACAGCTCGCTCATTGGAATCTCCTTTTTTGAACGTGTCTATCATTCTCTGTATCTCCTCCGCCTCCCCCGCCGTCAGCTCCTTATTGGATATGAAGGCGGCAATAAATGCGGGAAGCGAGCCCTCATAAGAAGTCTCAACTATCTGCCGGCTCTTGGCTGAGTAAAATTCATCTCTGGGTATCAGGGCAGTCACGACGCCCTCGTCGTTTTTCAGCAGCCCCTTTTCACATAGCTTGCGGAGGACCGTATATGTAGTGGGCTTTTTCCAGTTGAGCTCCTTTTCGCAGAGCTTTACAAGCTCTCCCGAGGTTATGGGCTCGTATTTCCAGACCAGGTCGGCAAACCTCTCCTGCACCGCGCCCAGCTCGATATCTGTCATGTCAGCGTCCTCCTTTTCGGTTTATTCCTATAAACCTATTTGCAGTTTACTCGAATAAACCAACATTGTCAAGTTTTTTTCAGAAAATTATAAAGATTTATTTAAGCTTTGTTCATGCAACATTCATAAAGTTCGATTATTATAGCATCGTAAAACAAAACGACCATTGCCAAGGAGGCATTTGATATGTACTACGATGATTACGAGAACAAGGAAAGCTCTACCCCCGCCGAGGAGACGCCCCGGGTCGATCCCGAACCTATAAATCCCCCGGAGGAGACTCCCGGCGCCGCCTACCGGCAGAAGCCCAGCTACGAGCCCTGGCGCGAGCCGGTTTACAAGGAGGCTGAGGAAGACGTGGGCGCCTACTCCCCCGGCCACTATATGAGAAGCGGCTATGACCCCCAGCGGGCAGCCATGCAGAAGGAGCCCAAAAAGATAAAGGTCAAGGCGAAGAAAGCCAAGATCGGCGTCGGCAGAACGATCGCTCTTATTCTTATTTGCGCCATAGTCGGCTGCGCCGCCGGCGGAGCCTCTGCCTACGTGGTTACCAGCCGCATGCCGGTTCCCGAGCCGAAGCAGGTAATAATCGGCGGAGACAGCTCTTCCGCTTCCGCTTCCGCCTCCACTTCCGGCGCCTCCGCTTCCGGCGACAGCTCTGCCGTCAGGAACGCCACCGCCTCCGAGGGCGAAGAGCTCTCCGCCGAGGAGATCTACAAACGGGCCTGCCAGCAGGTGGTCGGCATCCGCACCAACGTGACTACCAACATCTTCGGTATGACCTCCACCACCGCCGTGGGCGGCTCCGGCTTCATCGTTTCCACCGACGGCTACATCGTTACCAATTACCACGTTATCGAGTACGGCGTAAAGTACGGCTACCCGGTCGAGGTGCTCACCTATGACGGCACCAGCTATGAAGCAACCATTGTCGGCTATGAGGAATCCAATGACATAGCCGTAATAAAGATCGAGGCCGAAAACCTCACCCCCGCAGTTTTGGGCAACTCCGACGACATGATCGTGGGCGAGAAGGCCTATGTGGTGGGAAACCCCCTGGGCGAACTTACCTTCACCATGACCACCGGCATAATCTCCGCTCTCAACAGGCTCATTACCACCGAGATCGCCTCCTCCGTCAACATGTTCCAGACGGATGCGGCCATAAACTCCGGCAACTCCGGCGGCCCTGTCTTCAACGCCAAAGGCGAGGTGCTGGGCGTCGTCACGGCCAAGCCCAACGCCACCTCTGACGACATCGGCTTCGCCATGCCCATAAATGACGTAAAGGACATCATCGCAGACCTCATTTCCGTGGGCCATGTCACCGGCAAGGCGTTTTTAGGCGTCAACTCCATAGACGTGGAGCCCTACGTCTCCCGTTACTACAATATCCCCGAGGGCGCTTACGTAACCTCAGTCATTGCCGACACCGCAGCCGAGCGGGGCGGCATAAAGCAGGGCGACGTGATCACCGAGCTGGGCGATTACCCCGTCACCAGCCACGACACTCTGAAAGCGTCGATAGCCAAGTACCGCGCCGGCGACACCGTGGACGTTACCCTCTACCGCAACGGCGACTATCTGACCGTAAGCGTTACCCTCACCGAGGCGACAGAAAACAGCTGAGTCTGTCTGACATATACTTTCCCCTCTGATCATTCCGAAAAAAGCGCTAAGCCGCGTACCCTTTCGCTCAGGGTACGCGGCTTTAGTGTTATATGGTATGTACAGTTAATCCTGTTGATAAGCAAATACGAATCTCAGCCCGGCGAAGCGGGTGCGATTTGATTGTTTTACAGCATGTGCGCTATGGCCTCTTCCCGGGAAATGGGCATGAGGTCGATGGGGGCAATATCGAAAACGGTCTTGCAGCCGGTATCTCCCCGCTGAGAAAGGCGGTAAATCGCTCTTGAGTAGGCAGTCAGGACGCTGCCGGTGAAGAGGGGGTTGGAGTCCAGGGTGAGGCTGTATTCGATTATCTGCTTAACGCCTTTTCCTGTCTGTCCGGTGCGGATGACGCTGCCGCCGTGGGGCAGGCCGGAGTGGTCGCGCTTCATTTCCTCGGCGGTTATGAAGGTCACGGTGGTGTCGTAATCGGCAAAATAGCCGGGCATGGTGACTATCTGCTCACGGATCTTCTCCTTGTCGGCGCCCTCGGCGGCCACCACGAAGCACTCGCGGGTGTGCTTTTCCCGGGTGGAGAGCTCCGGGTTTTCACCGGCGCGGACACGGCGCACGGCATCCTCTACCGGAACGGTATATTGCCGGGCGTCAAGGACGCCCTCTATTCTTCTGACAGCGTCGGAATGGCCCTGGGAAACGCCGCGGCCCCAGAAGGT
>JAFYCQ010000231.1 GCA_017539635.1 Oscillospiraceae bacterium | reverse complement strand
GCATCCGCCGGCGTCTTCGAGGTTCCTATGGCCGGCCGCATACTTGCCGAAGGGACACCGCCTGCCCATGCACTCTTTTCCGGGTTCTCTATGATGTCGCCGGCTGTCGCTATGAGGGAGTCTATCTCATCCGACGTAAGGTCGGTGATGTTCAGGACGCTTCTCATGTTCAGGCTTTGATCCAGCTCTCGTCCCTCGGATTGTCACGGAATCGGAGAAGTCTCTCCTTATCCTCCGGCGAGACGAGACCGCCGTTTACCGCGGCGTCCACCGCGGCGTCGAAATTGGAGAGGGACACGACCTTTACGCCGGCCTTCGCAAATTTCTCCTCGCTCTCCTTCAGGTTGTAGCTGAATATGGCGGCGACGCCCAGAACGTTGGCGCCGGCCTCTTTAAGGGCGTCCACGGCGGCCATTACGCTTCCGCCAGTGGAGATCAGGTCCTCTATGACGACAACTCTGTCGCCGGGGTTTACCTTGCCCTCGATCTGGTTTTCGCGGCCGTGATCCTTGGCGCCGGCCCGGACGTAGCCCATGGGGGCGTTCACCAGGTGGGAGATTATGGCGGCGTGGGGGATGCCGGCGGTGGCGGTGCCCATGAGGCAGTCAAAGCCGGGGAAGTTGGTGACTATGGCGCGGGTGAGAGCCGTCTCGATGAGGTCGCGGGTCTTGATATCGGAGAGGATGAGTCTGTTGTCGCAGTAGATGGGGCTCTTGATTCCGCTGGCCCAGGTGAAGGGCTCATCGGGGCGGATGAATATCGTTCCGGCGTTTAAGAGCAGGTTGGCGATATCCTGGGCGGAAAGTTCACGCATGTACATAATTAATATACCTCCAAATTATTATTTACAGAAATCATTTACGCAGCGCTCGTAAGCCTCGGCCGGGTCGGGGGCCTTGGTTATGGGCCTGCCCACGACGATGAAGTCGCTTCCGGCCTTGCCGGCCTTAAGCGGCGTCATGACTCTCGCCTGATCTCCCACGTCGCCGTCGGCAAATCTTATGCCCGGCGTCACGGTCAGAAAGCTCTCACCGCAGGTCTCGTGCACCGCTGCGGCCTCAAGAGGGGAGCAGACGACGCCGTCCAGCCCCGCCGCCTTGGCGCGGGAGGCATAGTGGAGCACGGTCTCCTCCATGGGCCTTTCTATCAGCAGGTCACGGCGCATGACCTCCTCAGTCGTAGAGGTCAGCTGGGTGACGGCGATGAGCAGGGATTTATCTCCCAGACCCTCCCGGGCCGCCTCCATCATGGGCACGGTTCCGGCGGCGTGGACGTTCACCATGTCCACCCCCAAGGACGACAGCACCGCCATGGATTTTTTCACCGTGGTGGGTATGTCGTGGAACTTTAAGTCCAGGAATACCCGGTGACCCAGCTCCTTGGCCTTTTTCACTATTTCCGGCCCCTCGGCATAGTAGAGCTCCATGCCGATTTTGAGGAAGGGTTTTTTGTCCGGGAAGAGCTTCAGAAAGGCGTAAAGCTCCTCCTTTGACGAAAAGTCACATGCTATTATAACATCTTTTTTCATTTGTGCGCGCCTCCGATAATATTTTTTATTTCAGAAACGCCGATTTTTTCAAGCTCACCGGGCAGATCGGCTATGATGTCCCGTCAGGCGGCGGGATTTACCAGGTTGGCGGCGCCCACCTCAACGGCGGAGGCCCCCGCCAGCATGATTTCTATCACGTCTCTTGCCGAGGACACGCCGCCCATGCCGATTATCGGTATTTTAACCGCCTC
>JAFYCQ010000230.1 GCA_017539635.1 Oscillospiraceae bacterium | reverse complement strand
GATCTGGCCGCCGGGAACAACGCTTTTCGTGGCGTAAACGCCGTTGGGCAGCCGGACTACAGTTTCGTCCACCGTCATGTTTATGGTGGGGACGCCCATGGTACGGCCGAAGCGGTAACCGTTTTTCACCTCGCCGGAGAACACGTGGGGGTGTCCTAAAAACATATTGGCCCGGGGAATGTTCCCCTCATGCAAAAGCTCTCTTATGTAAGTCGAGCTTATGCACCTCCCGTCGAGCCGCCGCTCGGGGATGACGTCGATGCCCACGCCAAGGGCCCGGCACTTTTTCTCTATCAGGTCGGGCTTGCCCTCGCCGCCCTTGCCGCAGCTGAAATCGTAGCCGATCACCAGATGCACCGTGCCGAAGCCATCTACAAGCCACTCGATGAATTTTTCCCAGGGCATGTTCATGGTGTCCTTGTCAAAGTGCAGGAAAATGACCTCTTTTATGCCGTCCACCCTGCGGATTATGGCCGCCCGGTCGTGGGGGGTGTTAATGAGGGGCACCCGCTGCCCGGTTATCACGCTTAAAGGCTCGGCGTCGAAGGACACCACCGCAGGCTGCGCCGAGAGCTGGGCAGCCCTTTCCTTGACCGTCCTGAAAAGCTCCCGGTGGCCGTTGTGGGCCCCGTCGAAAAAGCCCAGGGCCATGACAAGTTTTTCTTCCATTATTCTACACCTCAAAAAAGCTCTTTACCGTAAAGAGCCTGCCCTTTTCCGCCCTGCCCAGAAGGAGAAATTCTCCCGATTCCCCATAGACACGGTAAAGTCCGTCGGGGCATTTTGTCTTTAAATCCGCGCCGTTGCGGCATTTTTTCTCGTCAATACCGGCCACGGAGATTTCCGGATACTCCGAAAACACCGTGTCCGTGGGCATCAGGTATTTTTCCGGCGACGCGGCCACATCTTCTATCGTGTGGGCCCCCTCGACCCGGAAGGCCCCGGCCCGTATCCGGCGGAGATAGCTCATGGCCGCCCCGCAGCCCAGATACTGACCGATATCGTGAACGAGAGTCCTGATATACGTGCCCTTGGAGCAAACCACCCGGATAAAGGCGTCGCCATCGGCGCCCTCCGGCGTTTTCGCGGCTTCAAGAGCAAAAATAGTCACGGGGCGGGGCTTTCGCTCCACCTCCTGCCCCCGGCGGGCAAGCTCATAGAGCTTTCTGCCGCCGATCTTCACGGCGGAATACATGGGCGGCACCTGCATTATATCTCCCCGGAAGGGAGCAAAGGCCCGCTCAAGGTCTGTTTCTGTTACCCGGGCTTCTCTCTCCTCCAGCACGTTTCCCGTGGTGTCCTGGGTATCGGTGACTACGCCGAAGCGCACGCCGGCTATATACTCCTTCTGCGCGGAGGCGCAGAAATCGGCCGCTCTGGTGGCCCTGCCCACAAAAACGGGCAAAACCCCCGTCGCCATGGGGTCAAGGGTGCCGCCGTGGCCTACGCGCTTTTCGTGCAGGATTCCCCGCAGCTTGGCCACCACGTCGTTTGACGTCCAGTCGGGAGCTTTGTCGATTATGATTATTCCGTTCACGGTCGATATTATTCCTCAACAACAGCATTACGAAGTTACCGGGCTGAAAAGCGCAGGCCCCGGCTCTCTCCGCAGCGCTATAAAACCTTAATCGTCTCTTTTACCAGAGCGTCTCTGGCCTCATATATGCTCATGTCCAGGGTGCAGCCCGCCGCCATGGCGTGGCCGCCGCCGCCGAAGACCTGGCACACGGCGCTGGAATTTACCGTTTCGCCGCTGCGCATGGAGACCTTGGCCTTTCCGTCGTCCAGCTCTCTTATAATCAAGCTGGCCTCCACCCCCTCGACGATGCCGGGGAGAGCGGCAATGTCCTCAAGGTCGTTTTCGTCCACACGGCAGCCGTCCAGCAGGCTCTTGGGCAGCAGGACGACGGCGACGCGGCCGTCCTCGTAAAACTCCATGCCGGAGAATATCTTCGCCTCAAGGTCTATGCGGTTGCGGGTCTTGGTCCTGAAAATGTCCTTGTTTATCCTGTGTATCCCGGCTCCCGCCTTGAAGCACATGGAGGCGCAGAGGAAGGTGCGGTCCGTCACGTTGGCATAAGAGAAGCAGCCGGTGTCGGTGGATATGGCGATATAGAGATAATCCGCCTCCTCCGGCGTAATATCCCCGTTCATCTCCATGATGACGTCGTATATTATCTCGCCGCAGGCGGCGCACGTCCCGTCAAGGCAGGTGTTTTCGGCGTACATGGAATTTGAGGGGTGGTGGTCTATGCAGAGTCCGACGTTCCCCTCCAGCTCCTTTTCGTGCCCTACGGGAAAAAGGCCGGGGGCGGCAATGTCCACGGCCACGATGTTTTCGTATTTATAATCCGCCGGAGCGAAGTATTTGCCCATGTAGCCTATATATCTGTCTGTAACGTCGGCGTTTTCCATCACCCAGGCGGTTTTGCCCGCCCGCCTGAGCGCCGAGGCCAAAGCAGAAGCACAGCCCAGGGTGTCGCCGTCGGGCCTTTTGTGGGTGGCGATGATAAAGCCGTCACGGGCAAAAAGCCAGGCCACGGCCTCCTTTACCGTCATGCCTCGCCCTCCCCCTCATCTGAGCTTATATTCAACTCGGAGAGCATTTTGTTTATATGAGCTCCGTACTCTATTGACCGGTCGAACTCAAAGTGCAGTTCCGGCACGTTCCGCAGGCGCAGGGAAGAGCCCAATTCATGCCGCAGCCAGCCGGAGGCGGATTTCAGGCCCTTCATGAACTCCTTTTCCGACTCTATCCCCAGTGCGCTGACATATACCTTGCAGTGGGACAGGTCGCTGGTGGTCTCCGTGGCGGTGACGCTTACAAGAGCGCTGCTCACGCGGGGATCCTTCACCTCCCGCAAAAGCTCCGAGAGGCGTATCTTTATATCCTCGTTCGTTCTCTGAAGTCTGTTGGATGCCATAGCGCTTTAGTCCTCTTTGATCTGCTCCATTACGAAGGCCTCGATGATGTCGCCCTCTTTTATATCGTTGAACTTCTCAACGGAAAGGCCGCACTCGTAGTTGGTGGCAACCTCCTTGACGTCGTCCTTGAATCTGCGCAGGGAGGCGAGAGCGCCCTCGTGAATAACGATGTTGTCCCGGACCACCCGGACGCTGCAGCCCCGCACTATCTTGCCGTCCTGGACGTAGCAGCCGCAGACGGTGCCCACGTTGGACACCTTGTAAACCTGTCTGACCTCGGCGTGGCCTATAACGGCCTCCTTGAACTTGGGGGCCAGCATGCCCTTTATGGCGGCCTCTATCTCGTTTATGCAGTCGTAAATGACCCGGTACATGCGCATATCCACGCTCATTCTCGCGGCGTTGTCGCGGGCGGCGCTGTCGGGGCGCACGTTGAAGCCTACGATGATGGCTCCGCTGGTGGCCGCCAGCATCACGTCGG
>JAFYCQ010000229.1 GCA_017539635.1 Oscillospiraceae bacterium | reverse complement strand
GCTTTGACGGGCTTACCGGGGGCATGTGCGGCGACCTACATTTCGGCAGAACGGTGCACAGCCTGATATCCGCCCTGGTGCGTTATAAAAACATACGCTTCGTCCTCATATCCCCCGACGAGCTGCGGCTCCCGGACTATGTGAGGGAGGGCATTTTGGAAAAGAACGGCTGCGCATACTCCGAGACGGGAGACCTGCTCTCCGTCATGCCGGAGCTGGATGTGCTGTACATGACCCGGGTGCAGAGAGAGCGGTTTTTTAATGAGGCAGACTATATAAGACTGAAGGACAGCTACATCCTTACGCCGGACAAGCTTGAGACGGCCAAAAAGGATATGATAGTCATGCACCCCCTGCCCAGAGTCAACGAAATATCCGTAAAGGTGGACGACGACCCCAGGGCGTGCTACTTCAAGCAGGTGCTTTACGGCAAATACATGCGCATGGCGCTTATGCTCATGCTGCTGGGTATAAGGCGAGGTGACGCGGAATGAAGATAAACTCCATTCGCAACGGCATCGTCATAGACCACATCCAGGCGGGAAGGAGCCTGGAAGTCTATCACCTCCTGGAGCTGGACAAGCTGGATTGCAGCGTCGCTATCATCCAGCGGGTGAAAAGCGCCAAAATGGGCAGCAAGGACATCATAAAGATAGACAAGAATCTGAACGTGAACCTTGATGTCTTGGGGTACATAGACCCCGGCATCACCGTAAACTACATCAAAGACGGTCTGCGCATCCAGAAGCTCCACCTGGAGCTCCCCGAGGAGCTGACGGACGTCATATTCTGCAAAAATCCCCGCTGCATTACTGCCACCGAGCAGGAAATAACCCATATTTTCCGCCTCGCCGACAGGGAAAAGCGCATCTACCGCTGCGTCTATTGCGAGACGGAGGGAAAAAATATCCGCAAGTAGTTAAAGAGGAGCGCGGATCATTCCGCGCTCAGCTCGCAGACATAGTCTCCGCGCCGAAATTATTTGCAAGCAAAGCTTGCAAATAATACGCCTGCGGGCGGGTGATGCGACGTGAAGGGGCCTCTCGGCCGGCCCCTTCACAATTCCCCGCCTCCTTAATTGCAGTTTTCTTCTTCGACTGCAGACAAAGCCTCACAGAGTTTTCGTCCACAGGCGAAAATAAGTTCAAATCAGTTTTTTCCGGGAGCATGTATCACGGAAAAAACACTTCTCAGCCCGCCAGTGTGCGAACGAAGAGAGCGCGCGCAGTGGGCTGCTTCCTTCTCACACGAGAAACCAGCGAAGCGTTTCTCGTGTGAAGCGTGTCGACTTTGCCGACACGCTCAGCGCGGATCATTCCGCGCTCTATCTTTTTGCTCTGACCGGATTTGTGCAAAACGACGGAAAAATCCCGTGGGGGATTGCAAAATCTTTACTTGACTAATGTGGTAGTGTGTTGTATTATTGTAGCATAATTCTTTTTTAAGGAGTGTTTCCTTTGGCAAATTACCCCGGCGGGCTGCGGCGGGACGAGCAGGTCTCCTATGTCCTGCGCGGACTCTTTGAGAGCCGCGGCTACAAGCGCTATAAATCCAACCGTTTCGAGGAATACGGGCTTTATCTTGAAAACAAGAGCTTCCTGCCCGCGGGAAACGTGGTGACCTTCAACTCCCCCGACGGCAGACTGCTGGCCCTGCGGCCGGACGTCACCCTGTCCATTGCGAAAAACACTAAGGCCACCAGGACCTCCGGCGAGAAGCTGTACTATATCGAGGACGTCTGCCGCCTCTCCCCCAGAGCGATGGAGTATGAGGAGATAAGCCAGATGGGTCTGGAATATTTCGGCGGCATCGACAATTTTGCCGTGGCCGAGGTCATCGGCCTCGCCCTCCGGTCCCTGGCGGAAATAGACGAGGACTTCGTGCTGGACATTTCACACATGGGCTTCATGGGCCGTCTTCTGGAAATGACCGTGCCCGAGGAGGATGCGAGAGCCGAAATCCTTGACTGCATCTGCCAGAAGAACGTCCACGACCTGAAAAAGCTGGCGGAAAAGGCCGGCGTCTCCCCTGCCGACGCAGACAGGCTGGGGCGTGCCGCCTCCCTTTACGGCACGTTCGGCGAGTGTCTGCCCGCAGCCCGGGAGATAGCCGACGGCGATGCGGGACTTCTGGAGGCCGTGGGCGAGCTGGAGAACATATACGGCATACTCTCCGAGCTCTCCCTGTCCGGCAATATGCGGCTCGATTTCTCCATCGTGAACGACATCGCCTATTACAACAACGTCATTTTCCAGGGCTACGTCCGCAGGATACCCAGGGCCGTCCTCTCCGGCGGGAGATACGACAATCTCCTCTCCCGCTTCGGTCACGACGCCGGCGCCGTGGGCTTTGCCCTTTACTTAAACGAAATAAGCTCCCGCTACACCGACACCTCCGGGTCGGACGTGGACGTCTTCATCCTCTATGACGACAGCGCCGACATGGGCGCGCTGCTGAATAAGACAGACGAGCTTGCCGCCGCCGGAAAGCGCGTCCGGGCGGAGAGAAATATACCGGAGGAGCTGCGCTGCGGCACTGTCTGCCGCTTTGCAGACGGCGAACTGAAGGAGGTGGCAAGGGATGCTTAACGTGGCTCTGCCCAAGGGCAGACTGGGCAATCAGGTTTATGAACTGCTGTCCAAGATCGGCTATGAGTGCCCCGGAATGCTGGACGACAACCGGAAGCTGGTTTTTGAGAACCGGGAGCGGGGCGTCCGCTATTTCCTCGTAAAGCCCGCCGACGTGGGAGTATATGTTGAGTCCGGCGCCGCCGATGTGGGCGTGGTGGGAAAGGACATCCTTTTGGAGCACGGCCACAGCGTCTATGAGCTGCTGGATCTGGGACTCGGCAAGTGCCGCGTCTGCGTCGCCTCAAAGAACGACTGGACCGAGGACACCGGCAGGCCCCTGCGGGTGGCGACGAAGTTCGTGAACATCGCCAAGACCTACTACGCCTCCATAAACCGTGAAATAGAGATAATAAAGCTCAACGGCTCCATCGAGCTGGCGCCTTTGGTCGGGCTGTCGGATGTCATCGTGGATATCGTGGAGACCGGCTCCACCCTTAGAGAGAACAACATGCGGGTCTTTACGGAGATCGTACCCATTTCCGCCCGCTTTATTGCCAACAAGACCAGCTATCGCTTTATGAACGAGACGATCTCCAACATCGCCGAAAGGCTGAGGGAGGAAACCGAATGATCCCCATATATGAAGCAAAAAACCTCACAAGAGAGCAGATACTCACCCGCTCCATCGTTGCCGAGGAAAACGTGGAGACCGCCGTGGCGGAGATAATCGCCTCCGTCCGGGAAAAAGGAGACGCGGCTCTCTATGAGTACTCAAAGAAATTCGACAGAGCAGACCTTAAAAGCCTTGAGGTCACACAGGAGGAAATCGATGAGGCCGTCGCCTCTCTTGATCCGGATTTCCTGGAGACCCTCAAAATGGCCCACGAGAACATAAAGACCTTCCACATTAACCAGGTCCGGCAGGGCTTTGAGATCGCCCCCCGGGAAGGCGTGGTCTTAGGTCAGAGATTCACCCCCATCGAGAAGGTGGGACTCTACGTCCCCGGCGGCACGGCGGCTTACCCCTCCACCGTTCTGATGGACGCCACCCCCGCCGCCATTGCCGGAGTCAGCGAACTCATTATGGTGACGCCTCCCTCGCCGGAGGGAAAAATAAAGGCCGAGCTCTTGGCCGCGGCAAAAATCGCCGGCGTGACACGCATTTTCCGAATCGGCGGGGCCCAGGCCGTGGCGGCACTGGCCTACGGCACCGAGAGCGTCCCCAATGTTGACAAGATAGTGGGCCCCGGAAACATCTACGTCGCCACGGCCAAGCGCCGTGTTTTCGGCGTGGTGGCTATCGACATGATCGCCGGCCCCAGCGAGATAACCGTCATAGCCGACGGCATGAGCGACCCGGTGTTCGTGGCAGCCGATCTCCTGTCCCAGGCAGAGCACGACGCGCTGGCCTCCGCCGTCCTGGTCACCCCTTCAAAAGAGCTGGCTGAGGCTGTGCAGGCGGAGCTGGATCGGCAGCTGAAGCTCCTGCCCCGGGAGAAGATCGCCGGAAAATCCATAGACGACAACGGAAAGATTCTGGTGGTGGACTCCATGGATGAGGCCTTCGATATCGCCAACACCATAGCCCCCGAGCACCTGGAGGTATGCGCCGACGACGCGGAAAAGTATCTCCCTCTCATTAAGAACGCCGGCTCCATTTTCTTAGGCCGCTACGCCCCGGAGGCGCTGGGGTATTATCTGGCGGGCCCCAATCACACCCTGCCCACCAGCGGCACGGCGAGGTTTTCTTCTCCCCTGTCCGTGGACGATTTCGTCAAGAAGTCCTCTTACCTCTCCTACACCGGCGAGGCTCTGGGCAAGGTCGCTTACAGGATCGCCGATTTTGCCCGCCGCGAGGGGCTGGAGGCTCACGCCCGCAGCGCTCTCGTGAGAGTTTCCAAGGAGGAGATCAAATGAGCAGGTTCTTATCCGAAAAATTCGCGTCCCTGGCTCCCTACGTCCCCGGCGAGCAGCCCAGGGATATGAAATACCTAAAGCTCAACACCAACGAGTCGCCTTTCCCCCCCTCTAAAAAGGTCATCGAGGTCATAAACGCGGACAACGCCGCATATCTGCGGCTCTATCCCGATCCCACGGGGCACGACCTGGTTGAGGCTCTGAGCGAGGTCTATAAGCTCCCGGCTGAAAACATATACGTCACCGGCGGCTCTGACGAAGCTCTTTACTACGCCTTTTTGGCCTACTGCGACGAAAAGACCCCCGTGGTCTTCCCGGAGGTGTCCTACGGCTTTTACCCCGTTTTAGCTGACCTTTTGGGCATAAAGGCTAAAAGGATCCCCCTGCGGGAGGGCTTCCGCCTGGAGCCGGAGGATTACTATGACGCCGGCGGCACTGTAGTCATTGCCAACCCCAACGCCCCCACCGGCAGGGCCATCGGCCTTGACGCCATAAGAGAAATCTGCCGCCGCAACGAAAACAACGTGGTGGTCATCGACGAGGCTTACGTGGATTTCGGGGCCGAAAGCGCCGTCAGACTTCTGCCGGAGTGCCCCAATCTCCTGGTGGTGCAGACCTTCTCAAAATCCCGGTGTCTGGCGGGAGCCCGCATAGGCTTTTCCGCCGCCGCCCCCGACATGATTGAAGACCTCGTTAAGCTCAAATTCTCCATTAACCCCTACGACCTGACCCGGCTGTCAATAGACGCCGGCGCCGCCGCCGTCCGGGACGTGGAGTATTTCGACGAGTGCCGCGGAAAGATCATCTCCGCGAGAAAATACACCACGGAAGCTCTCAGGGCCACAGGCTTTGAGGTAATAGACTCCATGACGAATTTCCTCTTCGCCTCCCCCGTCGTCATGTCCGGCGAGGAGTTTTATCTCGAAATGAAAAAGCGCGGCGTTCTGGTGCGTTATTTCGGCACGGAGAAGACGAAAAACTACGTCCGCATAACCATCGGCGCCCGTGAGGATATGGAGCGCTTCTGCGCTGTCGCTTCCCAGGTGGTAAAGGAGGCAGGAAAATGAAAAATGTCAGCATAACCCGCAAAACCAAGGAGACGGACATCGTTCTCTCACTCAACGTCTATGGCTCCGGCAAATCGGACATTTCCTCCGGAAACGGCTTTTTCGACCACATGCTGACTCTCTTCGCTGCCCACGGTCGCTTTGATATCACCTTGAAATGCGCGGGAGACACCTACGTTGACTTCCACCATTCGGCGGAGGACATCGGCATCGTTTTAGGCCAGGCCTTCAAGGAAGCCTACGGCGACAAGAAGGGCATAAACCGATACGGCTTTTTCATCCTGCCTATGGACGAGACCCTCATGCTCTGCGCCGTGGACGCCTCGGGAAGAGCTCACCTCAGCTACACCGCCGATATCCCCTACGAGATGATCGGGGACTTCCCCACGGAGCTGGCGGAGGAATTCTGGCTGGCCTTCGCCCGCGCCAGCTGCTTTACTATACACATCAAGGAGCTGGACGGGAAAAACTCCCACCACATAATCGAGGCCATGTTCAAATGCATGGGCAGGGCGCTGGCCGCCTCGGCGGCTCCCTCGGGATTTGAGGACGTGCCCTCAACGAAAGGTGCACTCTGATGACGGCTATAATAGATTACGGCGTGGGGAACCTCTTTTCCCTCTCCCGTTCGCTGGAGTATTTGGGCCTTGACAGCGTCATAACCAGCGACAAAAAAGTGATACGCGGCGCCGACCGGGTCATACTGCCCGGCGTGGGAGCCTTTGAGGACGCGGCGAAAAAGCTGCGGGAGTACGGCCTTTTCGACGAGGTAAAGGACATCGCAAAAAGCGGCAGGCCGCTTCTTGGCATCTGCCTGGGCATGCAGCTGCTGTTCGACAAGAGCTACGAATTCGGCGAGCACGAGGGTTTGGGGCTTATCCCCGGGGAGGTCTGCCCGTTACGAGGCGACATTCCCGACGACCTGAAGGTCCCCCACATCGGTTGGAACAGCCTCAGGTTTTTGAAGGACTCCCCTCTTTTCAAGTATTCAAAGGAGGGCGATTACGTCTATTACGTCCACTCCTTCTACGCCAAAAACTGCCTTGAGAGCACCGTTGCCGTCTCGGAATACGGCGTACAGGTCACCGGCGCCGTTCAGAAGGACAACGTCTATGGCACCCAGTTCCACCCGGAAAAGAGCGGCGAAGCCGGGCTCCGGATGCTCCGGGCATTTTCGGAATTATAAGGAGAAAGCAAATGGACATTTATCCTGCGATAGACCTCCGGGGCGGCAAGGTTGTGCGCCTTACCCGGGGTGATTACGACATAATGACTACCTATTCCGACTCTCCCGGGGAGACGGCCAGGGGCTTTTCGGCTCTTGGGGCTTCCCACCTTCACGTGGTGGACCTGGACGGAGCCAGAGAGGGCAAGCCCAAAAACCGGGACGCCATAAAGCAAGCCGCCTCTGTCCCCGGCCTCTTTACCGAGGTGGGCGGCGGCATAAGGACTGAGGAGCGGATAGACGACTACCTCTCCATCGGCGTTGACCGGGTCATTTTGCGCAGCGCCGCCGTGAATAACTTCCCCTGGCTTTGCGAAATGGTGAAAAAGTACGGCGCGGCCATTGCCGTGGGCGTGGACGCGAAGGACGGAATGGTGGCCATAAACGGCTGGGAGGAAAAGACGGAATTAAACTCCATGGAGTTCTGCCGCCGGCTTTCCGACAACGGCGTTAAAACGGTCATCTACACCGACATTTCAAAGGACGGGGCCCTTTCCGGCACGAATCTTGACGCTTACAGGGCTCTTTCAGATATAAAGCTTGACATTATAGCCTCCGGTGGCATATCCTTTGAAGAGGAGATAGCAGAGCTAAAAAAAATAGGCGTCGCCGGGGCCATCGTCGGCAAGGCCATTTACGAGGGGAAGCTTGACCTTTCCCGGGTGCTTGAAATCGCGGCGGGAGGAGGTCTCTCATGATAACGAGAAGGATTATCCCCTGCCTGGACATAAGAAACGGCCAGGTAGTAAAGGGCGTGAACTTCGAAGGCGTTAAGGAGATTGCCGACCCGGTATCCCTTGCCTCCTACTACAACGAAAGCGGCGCCGACGAGCTGGTTTTTTACGACATTACCGCCTCTTACGAAAACCGCGGCCTGTTTACCGACGTTCTCCGCCGGGTGGCGGAGCGGGTTTTCATCCCCCTCACCGTCGGGGGCGGCATCAAGGACCTCAAATCTGCAGCGGAGGTCCTCAATGCAGGCGCGAATCGTGTCTCCGTCAGCTCCGCAGCCTTCCGGAAGCCTGAAATCATCCCTGAAATCATCAAGGAGTTCGGTGTCAACGCATTGACCGTCGCCATCGACGTCGATGTCAATCCGAAACTGCCGTCCGGTTACGAAGTCTATATCGACGGCGGCCGCACCGCCACGGGCGCCGACGCTATTGAATGGGCCAAGCAAGTCGATGGCTATGGTGTCAACGTCATCCTGCCGACCTCCAAGGCCGGAGACGGCGCGAAGACCGGCTATGACCTGCCCGTCATCAAGGCGATGGCGCAAGTCTGTAAGGCCACCATCGTCGCTTCCGGCGGCGCTGGCAAGCTGGAGCATTTACTCGATGCCGTCAAGGCTGGTGCGACGGTCCTGCTCGCCGCCTCTGTCTTCCATTTCCACATGATCGACATTGGCGAATTGAAAGCCTATCTGAAAGCCAACGGCGTCGCCGTCCGCTGAATCATCAATTGAACCCAAAACATAACCGCACAGGAAATGC
>JAFYCQ010000228.1 GCA_017539635.1 Oscillospiraceae bacterium | reverse complement strand
GGAAGCTGTGATCAACCGATTGACATACACAGCCTGATTACTGTATAATATTATCAGAAGCCGCAAGGGGGGTATCCTTAAATGCTGGACGAAAAAGATATCCAGGTCATTCGTGATTTAATGGCCGAGCATGAAGCCAGGCTGACTGCTAAAATCGAAGATCAGGAAGCCAGACTGACCGCTAAAATCGAAGATCAGGAAACCAGGCTGATTGCTAAAATCGAAGATCAGGAAACCAGGCTGACTGCTAAAATCGAAGATCAGGAAGCCAGCCTGACCGCAAAAATCGAGGAAGCTCAGAGAAGCGCCGTAAAGGAAGCTGTTGAGCTATCGACCCGTTACATGGACGTTTTGTATGAGACAAAGATAGAGCCCCAGTTCCGGCTTTTGGCCGAGGGGCATCAGACGCTGCTTGAGACCCTCGCGCCCAAAGACAGAGTTGAAGCTCTTGAAGAAGACGTAGCTTTTCTTAAAACCGTAGTTTCATCCCTCAACAAAGAGCTTAAAGAGCTCAAAAAGGCGATGTAGCGGCAAATATCATCTTAAATCAAAACACCACCGCCCGGAGCGCAGCGCTCCGGGCGGTGGTGTTTTACACTGACAATGACAATTTTATGTTTTCGCCTGTCGGCGCAAACAGCTTACTCTATAACATAATCATCGATGTCCGCGGGCATATCCCCGACGTACACGGGCACCGGCTCGGCGGCGGGCTCATATCCGTAGTCTCCGCCAAGCTGGGAGGGGGTGTAGAGCCTTATGCCCAGGGAATCCAGGTATTCCATGGTGTTTGCGGAATCTTTGGTGGGCATGGCATGGAAGCCGTGGGAGTAGTTGCCCGTCTCCTTGACGAAGAAGTCGAAGCTTATGGAGGCATCATAGACGGTGTCGGCATACTCTTTACCGGAGCATATCCAGGCCCGGCCTATGGTGCCCTCTTCCATATCCATGAGGATGCGCCGGTAAAGCTCCATGGCCTGCTGGCTGTCGAGGGAATAGCCCTTCTCCCTGGTGATGTCGGTGCCGGGGACCTCCCAGTTGACGGAGGCGACGACCCGCATCTTATCCAGCAATTCATCGTTCTCGCCGGTCATGGTGTTCTTGCGGCTGAATATGCCCTCTTTCGAGTTCATGATCTGTTCCATCATATAGGCGTCGGTGCCCGGGGTCTTCCACTCCTCCTCTGTGAAGTAGATGTAGTAACTGCGCTCCAGCATTTTCCCGTTTTTGAGGGAGTACATAAAACGCACATTCTGACCGAAATTGTCGCCGTCTGCGTCCATCGTGGGCCTGGGGTAGGCTCTGAAAAGGCTTGAATAGCCGTTGTGCCAGGCGTCGATCTCCTCATAGCGGTCCTTGTTCTCGATTATCGAGCGGTGGAGGGCGGTCACGTTCTCGATGTTCTCCTGCTGCTCCAGAGAAGTGTCATAGGTAAAATACACCTTCTCCACGTCGGAAGCATCCGGCACCTTCCTTTCGACGCCGAAAACGTCGAACTCAAAAACGCCTATAAAGAGGACGATTATGACAGCGGAGATTATGAATCCGACCCACTTGCCCTTAAACACCCGGAAGGACTTCTGCATGAGCATTTCCGAGGCGAAGTAGCCGATGAAGGCTCCGATTATCATGCAGATGGCTATCTCCAGAGCGGCGGTCACGCCGTAGGAATCACCGAAGATGACGGTGTACAGCAGCATGCCGATGACCAGGGCGCAGCCGAAGGTCATGCAGTAGCGGAATATGGGCTTCGCCGCCCTTACCGCCACCACGTCGCCGGCATTCTCCATGTGGCGCTTTTTGTAAATGAGCAGGGCCAGGATAACGAAGACGATGCCCGCAGCGGCGTAGATGGCCGCGGTGCCGAAGCCGTCAAAGACGAGCTTTAAGTCGGCGGGCAGCTCGTACCTGCCGTAATTCCAGATATAGACGATGTCGCCTGCGGAGTTTTCAAAGTGCGTGCCGCAATTCCTCATAAGCTCCAAAGGCGGGGAGAGGAATCCAAGCTCCCAGTTGCCGAAGGTGGTCATGCCATAGACGATAAGCTGAAGCACGCTCTTAACGAGGGCTTCTGCGGCCGCCGCGGTGAAGTTGAGGACAACGAACACCAGGGGCAGGACGATAATGCTGCCGGTGAGCACGGCGCAGAAGCTGGCAAAGCCGTAGAAGAACAGTATGAAGAGCAGGTTCATGGCCATAACGCCAAGTACTGACCCGGCGCAGCCCATGCCGCTTACGGCGGCTATTATGGCGAACACGCCGTAAACTATGATGTTCACAGCAAAAAGCCAGAAGAGGCCGGCGAAAAAGTGGGAGAGGAAATTGGACGTCCTCGTCACCGGCAGGCTTTCGGCAAAGCTGACGCTTTTGGGAGAATACATGTAGGAGTAAACCGCCATGGCGGTGAGTATCGACGCTATGAAGGCCGCCACCACGCCCATGCCCGGGGCGTTGCTCAAATACTGGAGCACGCCGTAAAGGGGATCATTTCCGGAGAAGGAGGAGAGCAGGCCCACGGAGCCCAGTATCTCCAGCGCTAAAACGGCGATATACGCGCCCCAGAGGGGCCAGAAACGGGTTATCTCCTTGAGGAAAATGGTTTTCTCACAGGATAATGTCTTTGATCGCATAATCGGCGCCTCCCAACTCATAAATGAATATTTCCTCCAGGGTGAGGGGGACGAGGTCGAAGAAGAGAGGATTTACGGAGGCTATGGCCGCCCTTGTCTCCTCTGCGTCTCCCCTTATGATGAGGGTCTGTATCCTGCCGCTGCGGCTTTTGTGCAGGATATTCAGCCCCTCGGGGAGCTTCTTTGCCTCGTCCATGACGAGCTGTACCTTGGAGACGTTTTCCTGCAGCTCGGAAAGGCTCCTCTCCAGCATCGTCTTCCCCTTGTGGATTATGCCCACGTGGTCGCACACGTCCTCCAGCTCCCGGAGATTGTGTGACGAGACCAAAACAGTGGTCCCGTTTTCCTCCACGTCGCCCATGACAAGACTCCACACCTGTCGCCGCATCACCGGGTCGAGGCCGTCCACCGGCTCATCCAATATGAGCACCTTGGGCCTCGTTGACAGAGCCAAATGGAAGGCCGCCTGCTTCTGCATGCCCTTTGAGAGCTTCCGCATGGGTCTCTTCTCGTCCAGGCGGAAAACCTCCCGGAGGCTGTCAAACCGCTTTTCGTCGAAATTCTCATAAACGCCCCGGTAGTATTTCTCCATATCCCGCAAGTTCGCCTGGGTGAAAAAGAACAGGTCGTCCGGGATATAGGCGGTGTTTTTCTTTACGGCGGGGTTTTCATAGACGGGAACCCCGTCTATCTTTATCTCACCTGAGTCCTGCCGGTAAACTCCGGCGATATGCCGGATTATGGTGGACTTGCCCGCGCCGTTGGGCCCCACAAGGCCGTAAATCGCCCCGGTGGGGACGTTGAGATTCAGATTGTCCAGAGCCTTGAAGCCCTCAAAGCTCTTCGTTACGTTTTTGACCTCGATCATTCCTTTTCCCTCCCTTTAAGACGCTCGATAAGCTCCGCGATTTCTACGCCCAGCTGGGTCAGTTCCTTGACCGCCTCGTCGAATTTTTCCAGAGCTCCGGCTCTTTTTGCCTCTATGGCCTCGCCTTTTTCGGCGGCGAAGGAGCCCTTGCCCGGAACGGAGTAGATGATCCCCTCCTGCTCCAGCTCCCGATAGGCCCGCTGGATGGTGTTGGGATTTATCGCAAGCTCCACCGCCAGCTCCCGCACCGAGGGCAGCTTTTCCCCCGGAGATATGGCTCCGGTGACGATGAGGTTCAATAGTCCCGACTTTATCTGCTCGTAGATCGGCCGGGAATCCCGGAAGTTCAGGTTTATCATTGGGTCACCCCGCATCCTAACTGTATTATGTATCTTAGTACAGTTAAGATAGCACACTATTTCTCCCCTGTCAATAGTCCGGTGAGATTTTTTTCGGCACAACGGCCTTTATTTCGGAATAGTATGTTCTGAAACGGAGGAATGAGCTTTGATTTTTTCAGTCCTGGGCGGGGATGCCCGCCTGGCTTTTCTCTCAGACGCATTAAGGCGGGACGGCCACGAGGTGAGAGCATATACCGGCGGGCCGCCGGAGAGGATGACCGAGGGGGCCGACTGCGTCATTCTGCCCCTGCCGGCGGAAAAGCCCGCGGGGCTTCTGAACGCGCCGGGGATAACTCCCGCCGTGAGTATTGCCCACGTCTGCCGGGCATTCACAAAAGGGCAGAAGGTGTTTGCCGGTATGCCGGGCCGGGAAATCATAAAGGCGGCGGAGAGCGCCGGGGCGGAAATCTTCGACTATTCGGCCTCTGAGAGCTTCGCCGAAAAAAACGCCGCCCTCACGGCGGAGGGGGCGCTGGCAGTCATCATTCAAAAAACACCCTTTGAGCTCTACTCCCGAAAGGTGCTGGTGACCGGCTTCGGCAGGGTGAGCAAAGCTCTGGTGTGGCGGCTTTCCTGCCTGGGCGCTGACGTGACAATAGCTGCCAGAAGCGCCGGGCAGCGGGCAGCGGCGGAGGCCCGGGGATATAAAAGCACCGATATTTCCGCTCTTTGGCGCATCGTCGGGGACTTCGACATCATAGTAAACACCGTCCCGGCGGGTATCTTCGGGGAAAGAGAGCTTCAAAGTATGAAGCCGGATTGCT
>JAFYCQ010000227.1 GCA_017539635.1 Oscillospiraceae bacterium | reverse complement strand
CGCTAAGCGGCTGCCCCACGAACATGGGTATTGACACGCGGACCTGCTCCTCCGGGTCAAGCATGTCCTTGAGGAAGTATTTCCACATGAAAACGAACAGGCCGATGAGCACCACAAGCACGCAGAAAATACCCACAAGCATGGATGTGCGGGAAGAGCGGCGTCGGTTTCTGGCATACTCCTCCTTCGTCACATGGCTGCTGGTAAGCGAGGTGCGGCGCTTGGGTTTTTTCGCCTCTCTCTTGGTCGTCTCGGAAATGGAAACTGTGTCCAGAGGGATGAAGCGGGTGGAGTCGTCCTCGTTTTCGTCATCCTCGGGAAGGGCAATATACTCAGCGGACATATTGAATTCGCTGGGGTTCTTTCTGAACTCCTCCAGATCGTGCAGCAGCTCGCCGGAGGAGGCGTAACGTGCGTTTATATCGCTCTCCATGGCCCGCATTGTTATGGCCTCCATACCGGCGGGGATCTCCGGCACCAGGTCTCTGGGCATTAAAGGCATAGAGCTTATATGCTGTATTGCGATGGAAACGGCAGTATCCCCCTCAAAGGGCAGACGGCCGGTGAGCATTTCATACATGACCACGCCCACGGAGTAAATGTCGCTCCTGGCGTCAATGGAGCCGCCCTTGGCCTGCTCCGGTGACATGTAGTGGACACTGCCCATGGCCTCGCGGGAAATAGTGTTCTGACTGGATTCCAGGTAGGCAATGCCGAAGTCGGCGACCTTTATGCTGCCGTCTTTCAGTATCATGATATTCTGGGGCTTGATATCCCGGTGGATTATGCCCCGGGAGTGGGCGTGCTGGAGGGCTTTTGTTATCTGTATTGCGAAGTGAAGTGTCTCCTTCCAGCTCAGCTTGCCCCTGTGGTTTATATACTGCTTCAGGGTGATGCCGTCTATCAGCTCCATGACGATGTAGTCGATGTTGTTGGAATGACTCACGTCATAGACCGAAACTATATTGGGGTGGGACAGCATGGCAACGGCCTGGGATTCGGCGTAAAAACGCTTGCGGAACTCAGCGTCCGTAGCCAGCTCGTTGCGCAAAAGCTTTATGGCCACAAGTCTGTTCAGCCGGTTGTCCATGCCCTTGTAAACCACGGACATTCCGCCGATGCCTATCTTGTCCAGTATCTCATATCTGTTGTCGAGCATCTGCCCGATAAAAACGTCCTGCATGATCATGCCTCCTTTCCTTGAATCACTTGCGGAAAAGCGTCACCGTGATGTTGTCAGGTGCGCCCCGGGCGAGAGTTTTCCGCAAAAGGCTCTCGCAGCAGGTTTCAAGGTCATCGGATGAGAGAGCGTCATCCTTGAGCTCACTGTCTTCAAGCTGATTGCTCAGCCCGTCGGTACAGAGGAGGAGGATATCTCCCTCCTTCACATCCGGCAGGAATATGTCTCCGTTTACGTTTATATCCGTTCCCACGGCTCTTGTTATGAGGTTCTTTTTCGGGTGGACTCTGGCGGAGACTCTGTCAAGCTCTCCCCTTTTAATCATGTCCTCCACCACCGAGTGGTCGCGGGTTATCTGCTTTATAGCTCCGTCGGAAATAAGATAGGCTCTGCTGTCACCTATATTCAGTACCGCCGTCAGCTCCTCCGTAACCAGGGCTGCCACCAATGTGGTGCCCATGCCCTTGAGGGAGGGGCGCTTCAGGCTCTCGGAGAAAACGGCCCTGTTGGCCTTTTCCGAGGCGCCCAGCAAAAGCCCCGTGAGGCCCTCTTCCGTATAGCTGTCCTCATTAAGGCCCTCACGTATGTATTCCGAGGCGGTCTCCACTGCCAGGCGGCTGGCGGTCTCCCCTCCCGCGGCGCCGCCCATGCCGTCGCACACTATCAGAATGGCGAGCTTTTTGGCGTCGTCGCAGAAGGTATAATAGGCGTCCTGATTGATACGCCTCACTATGCCCTTGTCTGAAATTGTCCAGGAATTCATAAAGAGTCCCCCATTGTGTTTTTGCGGAGCTGCCCGCAGGAGGCATCTATGTCCCCACCGAGTTTTCTTCTGACCGTCACGTTCAGGCCGTTTTTCCGCAATATTTCGATAAATGCCTTCATGTTTTCGGGAGTGCTGGGCTTAAGTCCGCTCTCCTTTACGTCATTACAGCATCTCGGCAATACCGGATGTGGCACCGAAGTTTCCATCGATCTGGAACGGCGGATGGTTATCGAAAAGATTCGGAAGAGTTTGTT
>JAFYCQ010000226.1 GCA_017539635.1 Oscillospiraceae bacterium | reverse complement strand
TGTTTATTTTTGAGGAGGAGTAGTCATGTATTACAATAACAAACGCTTTGCCCTCAGCATTTTCTGGCTGGTTCTCGGCGTTGTGCTGCTGGTGCTGTCCATTGCCGAGGTGCTGGATTCGTCTGTTTACGCGGGTTTCGGCGGGGGACTTATCGCCGTGGGCGCTCTGCAGATCATAAGAAATGTAAAATACAGAAAAGACCCGGAATACAAGGAAAAAGTCGATGTGTCCGCCAAGGACGAGCGCAACAGCTTTCTGCGTATGAAGGCCTGGGCCTGGACGGGTTATCTCGTCGTCATCATCGAATGCTGCGGAATTATCGCCGCTATGATATTGGGAAAACACGAGTTCCGGCAGATACTGTCATACTCCGTCTGCTTGATTCTTGTTATTTACTTTGTATCTTATTACGCCCTAAGCAGGAAATACTGACCCACGACCCGGCATAAACCGGGGACGGCGCAAATATATATCGGACAAGACCGCTTTTTGGAGGAGAGATATGTCCGATATGAAAACCGCCGCCTTTGACGGCGTACTTAATATCCTGCCTTACGCCCTTAGAGGCCCCGCGTCAGCTTTGCCGGAGGACTTTAAGACAATGGCGGAGGAGATACGACTCCGGGTGGGACAGATACCTGCCGTTCTGCTCCCGGACGGTGAATCCCCTTTGGGGGAACACCCAATCACGCCCCGGGACTTGGAGTGCGTTTTTGAGCTGGCCTCACGCATCTCCGTCCACGCTGTGTCCGGCAGCATAGCGAGAGGCTTTATAACGGCTCCCGGGGGCTACCGGGTGGGCTTTTGCGGCACGGCCTCGGTGTCTGAGGGAAAAATGACCGGTTTTAGGCAGATTTCCTCCGCCGCTCTGCGAATACCGCGGGAGATAAAGGGCGCAGCTGATGAAATCATGCCGAGGGCATTTCCTGAGGGGGGTCTTAGATCGATCCTGATCGTTTCGCCCCCGGGCGGGGGCAAGACAACGCTCTTGCGGGATATGATCCGCAGTCTCTCATATATGGGCCGCCGGGTGGCGGTTTCGGACGAGAGAGGGGAGATAGCGGCTATGAGCGCCGGTATTCCCCAAATGGATTTAGGGCCGAGGACTGACGTGCTGGACGCCTGCCCCAAGGCCCAGGGGATCTTGTCTCTGCTGCGGTGCATGAATCCCCAGGTCATCGCCGTGGACGAGATAACCTCCCCGGAGGACGCAAAGGCCCTTGTATCTGCCGCCAACTGCGGCGTAAAGCTGCTTGCCACGGCCCACGGCGACGGGCTTTCAGACCTGAAGGAGCGGCATATTTACAGACAGCTTTCAGATTCCGCCGTTTTTGACGGCGCTGTCTGTATCACAAACATAAACGGCCGCCGGGTCTATGAATACGAAGAACTGGGGAGGGGAGAGGCATGATAAGGCTTCTCGGCGCTCTCCTGATGCTGGCGGGCTCCGCCTGCTGGGGCTTTTCCGGAGTTCTGCGTCTGAACCGGAGGGCAAAGGCTCTGGCGGCCCTTACTGGTGCCGTGGGGATCATCAAAAGCGAGGTGTGCGACCGCCTTTCCCCGGTCCCGGAGGTGCTGGAAACACTTATAAACAGGGCAGATAAGCCCGCAGACGCCTTTTTCCGCCGTGTGTATAAAAAGCTCCCGAAATTAGGCAAAAGCACCTTTCCGGAGCTGTGGCGCCAGGCAGCGGAGGAGTCTCCGGAGCTTTGTCTGAAGGAAACGGAGATGACGGCGCTGTACGCCCTGGGGAACGCACTGGGACGCTACGGAGCGGAGGAGCAGGGCAGGGAGCTGGATTACATCGCAAGAAGGTTTGAGGGTTTTTTGACGGAAGCCGAGGCGGAACGCAAGCGGGACGCCGGCATGCACGCGGCGCTGGGTGTTGCTGCAGGTGTGTTCTGCGTCATAATTCTTTTGTAAGCCACTTCAAAAATAATCAGATAGGTGCTATAATAACACCCGGAAGTGATACCGTGAGATATATTACCAAAAACGAAAATGAGACAACGGCGCTGGGAGAGGCTTTTGCCAAGAGCTTAAAGCCGGGCAGCGTCGTGGCGCTTTACGGAGATTTGGGAGCGGGAAAAACCGCCTTCGTCCGCGGACTTGCCCGGGGACTGGGCGTCACCGAAAGAGTTTCCAGCCCCACATTTACCATTGTGAACGAGTATCCCGGCAAAATGCCTCTTTTCCATTTTGACATGTACAGGCTCTCATCCTCCGACGAGCTCTTTGATATCGGCTGGGAGGATTATCTTGACCGGGGCGGAGTCTGCGCCGTGGAATGGAGCGAGAACGTGGAGGATGCCTTTTATCCCGACGTTATCAAGGTGATAATTGAGAAGACGGGGGACAGCGAAAGGAGCATAGAGCTCCCGGAGGTTTTACAGTGAAAATACTCGCCATAGAGTCCTCGGCCAAGGCGGCTTCATGCTGCATAGCGGAAAACGGCACGCTTTTGGCCCAGTACTTTCAGAAAAGCGCCCTTACCCATTCCAGAACGCTTCTCGCCATGACGGAGCACATGCTCTCCGATCTGGATATGAAAATTGCCGATATAGACGGCATAGCCGTGGCCCGCGGCCCCGGCTCATTTACCGGAGTTCGAATAGGCGTTGCTGCGGCCAAGGGCCTTGCGTGGGGCGCCGACAAGCCTGTCTGCGGCGTTTCGACACTGGAGGCCATGGCGCACCACATATCCGACAGAGAAGGGCTTATTTGCCCTGTGATGGACGCCAGACGCAGCCAGGTATATAACGCCATTTTTGAGGGAAAAAACCTTGAAAGGCTCGCTCCCGACAGGGCAATAGCCCTGGAGGAATTGGCGGAGGAAATAAAAAAATCCGGCAAAACCATCTGTCTTGTGGGTGACGGCGCCGGTATTACCTGTGATTATTTCAATAAAGTGGGGATCGAAGCAACGCTTGCTCCTGAGCCGCTGCTGTTCCAGAGCGCCTGGGGCGTTGCCATGGCGGTGGAAAAGGGGGAGTTTGTATCCCCGGATGAACTGTCTCCTGTTTATCTCCGGCTTTC
>JAFYCQ010000225.1 GCA_017539635.1 Oscillospiraceae bacterium | reverse complement strand
GTTGAAAACGCAGACCGGTTCGGCCTTTCACAGCTCCATCAGTCAAGAGGCCGCGTGGGAAGAGGGCAGCATCGCTCCTACTGCGTACTTTTTGAGGGCGCCGGTGGTGAAACCTCAATGGAGAGGCTGAAAATCATGTGCTCCACAACAGACGGCTTCAAAATCGCCGAGGAGGACTTGAAGCTTCGCGGGCCCGGAGATTTCTTCGGCAGGCGCCAGCACGGCCTGCCGCAAATGAGGATAGCTGACCTGGCCTCGGACATGAAATACTTGAAGCTCGCCCAGCAGGCGGCGGGGGAGGTCATCAAAGACGATCCGGAGCTGAAAAAACCGGAAAACGCCCGTCTCGGCGAGGCGGTAAGGAGAATGATAGAGGAAAACGCATCGACGCTGAACTAAAAAATGAGCCGTCCTGATTATGCCGGGCGGCTCATTTTGTCTCTTAGTTTTATTCTATTCCGCGAATTTGAGGCTTATATCCAGCGCCCTTACGGTGTGGGTCAAAGCGCCTATTGAGATGATGTCCACGCCGGTTTCGGCGACCTGGCGCAGATCTCTTTCTCCCATGTTGCCGGAGGCCTCGGTCTTGGCTCTGCCTGCTATGAAATCTACGGCCTCTTTCATTTGCGGGACGGTCATGTTGTCCAGCATGATTATATCGGCCACGGCGTCCAATGCCTCCTTAACCTGCTCCATGGTCTCAGTCTCGACCTCGATTTTCAGGGTGTGGGGGATATTATTTCTCACGGCCTCCACGGCGTTTCTGATGCCGCCGGCGGCCACGATGTGGTTGTCCTTAATAAGCACGCCGTCGGAGAGGTTGAAGCGGTGATTTGAGCCGCCGCCGGTCTTTACGGCGTACTTTTCCAGCACCCGCAGACCGGGAGTGGTCTTTCTGGTGTCGGCGATCCTGGCCTTTGTGCCGACGACTGAGGCCGACGCCTCTGCCGTGGCTGTGGCTATTCCGGACATGTGCTGGAGAAGATTGAGGGACACTCTCTCGCCGGTGAGTATGCTCCTGGAAGCACCCTCTATCTCCGCAATGATATCGCCTTTCTTAACACGACCCCCGTCCTCAACAAGGACTGTTACCTTGACTGCGGGGTCTATGAGAGCGAACACGCGGCGCAGTACGTCAACACCGCAGACCACGCCCTCGGCCTTGGCCTTGAAAAACCCGTGGGAAACGGCGGAGGCGGGGACGCAGGATTCCGTGGTGATGTCCCCGGTCCCTATATCCTCTTTAAGGGCGGAAATGAGAAAATCGTCAAGTCCTAAATTGATCATTTTCAGTTCTCCCTGTAATGCGCGCCGACGCTCTCTTTTCGCAGAAGCGCCGCGTCTAAAATGGAATCGGCTATGAAGAGGACGTTAAGCGCCTCGGCGTAATCCTTGCCGGGCTCAAATACGCTCTCAAGCTGCCCCAAAAGCTCCTTTACACGCCCGGATGCCTTTGTAAGCCCCTCCTCCGTGCGGATGACGGCTGCGTATTCCGTCATAAGCGCCTGCACCTCAGTCCGGATGGCGGCAAAGTCCAGATGCGCTTTCTCTCTGGATTCCAAAACCGGCAGGACAGCGTCGGGGCGGGAGGGGTGCTTGTGGATATCGTAGCTTATATCCGTTGCGGCCCGGCGGCCGAAAACGAGACATTCCAGCATGGAGTTGGAAGCAAGCCGGTTGGCGCCGTGCACGCCGGTGCTGGCCGCCTCGCCGCAGGCGTAGAGTCCGGGGACGGTGGTGCGGCCGTAGAGATCGGTCTTTATGCCGCCTATCAGGTAGTGCTGCACGGGGCATACGGGTATCCAGTCTTTTGATATGTTTATGCCACGGCGGAGGCATTCGTTGTAAATGGTGGGGAAGCGGGAGGCAAGAAAATCCTCATCCTTGGCGGTGATGTCCACGAAAACGTGGTCGTCGCCGGTCCTCTCCATCTCCCGAACGATGCCGCGGGCGACTATATCACGGGGAGCCAGCTCGTTGAGCTCGTGCTTGCCCAGCATGAAACGCTCGCCGTTTTTGTTTTTGAGAAGCCCGCCCTCGCCCCGGACAGCTTCGGAAATGAGGAAAGCCCGCTTTTCGTTGGGGTCGCTGCTCCACAGGCCCGTGGGGTGTATCTGAATAAACTCCATGTCCTTGAGCTGGGCGCCGGCTCTTATGGCGGCGGCTATCCCGTCGCCGGTGGCAACCTCGGGATTCGTGCTGGTCTTATAGGCCTGGCCTATGCCGCCGGTGGCTATTACCACATGGCGGGTGGAGATCAAGCCGTACCCCTTATCCGCGGTCCAGACGACTACGCCGGAAACAGCGCCCTCGTCGTCGGTAATGACGTCGGTAAAAAAGCACTCCTGCCGTATGGTGATGTTCTGTCTTTGGGTGGCCAGATAAGCCAGAGTCTTGACAGCCTCGCGGCCGGTGGCGTCGCCGCCGGCATGGACGATCCTGTTCATACGGTGGCCGCCCTCTCTTGTTATCTGGAGGTCGCCGGAGTCGTTTAAGTCAAAGGGCACGTTCATGGAGACGAGCCGCATAATATCCTGGGGCCCTTCGTCCACGAGCACGCGGACGGCGGCGCTGTCACACAGGCCCGCGCCGGCTATAAGAGTGTCCTGATAATGGAGCTCCGGGTCGTCATCCCTGGAAATGGCGGCGGCGATACCGCCCTGGGCAAGCCAGGAGTTGGAAATCTCCACCGTCTCCTTCGCCAGAACGCAGCAGGTATAATTGCTGTCAACATTCAGCGCTGTATAAAGGCCCGCAATTCCGGCGCCGATGATTACCACATCAAAGGCGTCCTCAAATCCGGCTTTAACGCTGCCGTCGATTATGTATCTCATATAACTACCTCGATTCAAATAACGAGTCAGGTTGATTTAGATTACTTGAATATTTATTATAGCAAGAGTTTTGTGTTTTTGCAACATAATCATTCTCCCAAACGGAAAATAATGCCGACGGCAGCTGAGGCGAAAATGAAAATCAGCGGGTGCAGCTTTAATTTCCGCATGAGGACGAAAATGACTGCCGCCAGTATAATAAGCGCCGGGTTAAAGAGGTCGCCGAGAGATTTCGTTGCGGCGTAGGCCTCCTCATTTATGAGCGTGACCCGAACTATGCTGATAAAGGCCGAGGAAATAAGAGCCATGGAAGCCGGCCGAAGCCCTATGAACGCGGACTCGACAAGAGGATTGTCCCGGTATCGCTTAAGGACATAAGAGATTATCAAAATGATGATGACAGAGGGACACACAAGCCCGAATGTCGCAATTATCAAGCCCGGAATACCGGAAACCGTATATCCTACGTAAGAGGCCATGTTGACCCCCACGGGCCCCGGCGTCGCCTCAGATACGGCAATCATATTCGTCAGGTCCAAAGCGGAGAACCAGCCGGTGTTTTTCGCCAGCTCATACAGGAAGGGAATAGCGGCGTTGCCTCCGCCAAAGGCGAAGAGGCCCACCTTGAAAAACTCCAGGAAAAGGCGAAGAAGCGTCATTGCCGTGCCCTCCCCGATACTCTGCCTATGATAACCCCGGCGGCGCCCGCGGCTATGACGACGACGGCCGCCGGCAGGGGAGTGAATACCGCCAGAGCAAGGCACACAAGGTAAATAATAAGCGACGCCTTGCCCTTAATGGCGCTCTTGGAGAGCTTTATGATCGAGTTTAGCACCAGGGCAACCACTCAGGCTCTGATGCCGGCAAAGGCGTTTTTGACCGCCTGTACTTCGGCGTAACCGGCCAGCAGCGCCGCGATAATCCCTATGATTATCATGGAGGGCATGATGAGCCCCAATGTTGCGACTATGCCGCCCAATACGCCCTTTTCCTTAGTGCCGACAAAGGTGGCGGTGTTCACGGCTATGACCCCCGGAGTGCACTGGCTTACGGCGTAGTAGTCCGAAAGCTCCTCCTCCGAGACCCATTTGCGCCTTTCCGTCAGCTCCGCCTGCAGCATGGGCAGCATGGCAAGGCCGCCCCCGAATGAGAAGCAGCCTATCTTGAAGAAGGTTATAAAGAGTTTTACGAGCATGTTCAAATTATCACAGCAGCCTTTTGATAAACGGAATTTTTTTCAGCAGGGCGGTCACGGCCAGGCAGACGACGAATATCCCCAGCTCC
>JAFYCQ010000224.1 GCA_017539635.1 Oscillospiraceae bacterium | reverse complement strand
GTCCTCGGGAGATCTCAGGGGCGGATTCATCTAGAATCTGCCGTCCTCCCGCAGGTCTTCGTCGCACAGAAGAAGGTAGTGGGGCGCCGTCTCGCTGGAGACGTCCACGCCGCTCTTCTTCGCCTGTCTGATGAGCTCCACGCTCTCCTTTGCGGAGACGTGGCAGACGTGATAGGCGCAGCCGGTTTTTTTGGCTAGCTCCACGTCCCGCTTTATGGGCCGCCACTCGCTCTCCGAGACGATGCCGGGGTGACCGTGGGCCCTGGCGTAGGCGCCGGCGTGGATGTATCCTCCGTTAAGAAGGGAATTTTCCTCGCAGTGGGCGACTATGATTTTGCCCAGGCTTTTGGCCTTTTTCATGGCCGCTTCCATCAGGCCTTCGCTCTGAACGCCCTTTCCGTCGTCGGAAAAGGCCATGACGTAAGGGGCGAGCGAGTCCATGTCGGACAGCTCCCGGCCGTTTTCTCCCTTCGTTATGGAGCCATAGGGGAGAACGGTTATCCTTGCGTCTTTTTCAATGATGTCCAGCTCCTGCCGGAGATTGGCAAGACAATCGGGAACGGGATTTAAGTTCGGCATGGCGCAGACGGTGGTGAAGCCTCCTCTTGCCGCCGCCGCAGTTCCCGAGGCGATGGTCTCCTTATAAGAAAAACCCGGCTCTCTCAGATGAACGTGAACGTCTGAAAGACCGGGAAAAACGGTGCAGCCTTCGATTTTAAAAACTTCCGCGCCGGGAATATAGGGAAGAGAGGGGGCTATATCGGCAATGACGCCGTCCGAAATGAGAAGGTCCGCCGCTGTAAGAGAGCCGCGGTAAAAAACCTCCGCGCCGGAAAGAACATACTTCACTTACCTGCGCCTCCTCCTTTTAGATTATCTGAGATATTATACCCGCCCGGGTACATGTGTGTCAAGCGCGAAATAGCTGAAAATTGGGATAATTGACCGTCATTTTTTGTCAGCGTTTTTTATGCCGAGCTGCCGGGCGAGAGTGTTTCGTTCCCAGAACACCCCGTCGGTGTAGCCCTGTATGGACGGATCTGTTTCCGCCGCCTCCAGCCGTTTTTCCGCCCAGAGGCAGTATTGGGGCTCCTTTTCGATGCCGAGAAACCGGCGGCCCAGCTTTTTCGCCGTGACGCTGGTGGTGCCGGAGCCGAGAAACGGGTCAAATACCACGTCCCCGGGGTTTGAGCTTGCTAAAATGAGCTTAGCCGCCAGCTTTTCCGGCTTCTGTGCCGGGTGGGCGGTGTTCTCCGGCATGGACCAGAAGGGAATGGTTATGTCGTCCCAGAAATTTGACGGGCAGGTGTCCCGGTAGTTGCCCCCTTCGCTCTCCGTCCAGTCCTTGGGCTCGCCGGAGACCCGGTAGGGAGCCATGACCCTGCGGCGGGTCTTTACGGCGTTTAAATTGAATGTATAGTCGTTGCCCTTGGTGGCAAACCATATATCCTCCAGGGAGTTTTTCCAGTTGGCTTTGGCGCCCCGTCCCTTTTCCCGCTGCCAGGTTATGCGGCTGCGGACGGTGAGCATTCTCGTGAGCACGC
>JAFYCQ010000223.1 GCA_017539635.1 Oscillospiraceae bacterium | reverse complement strand
TCGGCTCCTCCGTGGCCGTGCTCCACTCCTCCCTTGGGGTGGGCGAGCGGCTGGACGAGTGGAAGCGGATAAAAAGGGGAGATGTAAGCGTCGTGATCGGCACCCGCTCCGCTGTTTTTGCCCCTGTGGATAACCTGGGGCTCATAATTATCGACGAGGAGCAGGAGCACACATATAAATCTGAAAACGCCCCCCGCTATAACGCCGGGGACGTGGCGAAATACAGGTGTGTCCATGAAAAGGCGCTGCTGCTTTTGGGCTCCGCTACCCCGTCTCTCGAGAGCATGAAGGCCGCCAGAGAGGGAAGCTATTCGCTCTTTGAGCTGCCCAACCGATTCAACGTCCGGCCGCTGCCGCAGGTCATGACGGCTGACATGACTCAGGAGCTGCGCCGCGGAAACGGCTCCGATATTTCCGAGCTTTTGCAGCGGGAGATCGCCGTTAATCTGGACAGGGGAGAGCAGACGATCCTGTTTCTCAACCGCCGGGGCTCGGCTTCCTTGGTGCAGTGCGGAGAATGCGGTCACACCTACGACTGTCCCAACTGCTCCGTAAAGCTCACCTACCACGAAAGCCGCCGCAGGCTTATATGCCATTACTGCGGCTATTCGTCGCCGATACCTCAGATGTGCGGTGAGTGCGCGGGCAAGCTGAAATTCACCGGCGCCGGCACTCAGCAGATAGACGCGGAGCTCAAAAATATATTTCCCGGCATCGAGACAATTCGCATGGACGCAGACACCGTCTCGGCCTCCCGCTCCCACGAAAAGCTGCTGCGGGAATTTGAGACCGGTCGTGTGCCTGTCCTTATCGGCACCCAGATGGTGACTAAAGGACTTGATTTTGAAAACGTGACTCTGGTAGGAGTCATTTCCGCCGACCAGCTTTTATACGTCGGCGACTACAAGGCCTCAGAGAGGGCTTTTTCCCTCATGACCCAGGTCATCGGCAGAGCCGGCAGGGGACGGGCAGCCGGAAGAGCCGTCATTCAGACCTTCACGCCGAAAAACGAGATAATCAGTCTCGCGGCCGCCCAGGATTACATGAGCTTTTACCGGCGTGAGATGAAATTCCGCGAGGCGGCGGGCGCTCCGCCATTCGGTGAGATAATCACCGTCACCGTGACCGGTGTGGAGGAGAGCCGCGTACTGGCGGGAAGCCGCAAGATAGCAGGCTCCTTTGCCGGATATTTTGAAAACTGCCCCCGCGTCAAGGTGCTGGGCCCCGCTCCGGCCCCGGTCATGCGGGTCATGGGGCGCTGCCGCTACCGGGTCTCCCTTTTGGGGGACTGCGGAAAAAAAGTAAGGGAGACAGTCGCCCACGTAATCAGGCTTTTTGCCGCCGACAGAGAGAACAGAGGGCTTTCCGCCTTCGCCGATCTCTCTCCGGCTGAATGATACAGGAGGAAGTCAAATGGCATTAAGGTATATTCTTGAAAAAGAGGACCCCCAGCTTCGCAAGCACAGCCGGCCGGTCACTGATTTCAATCCCCGTCTTCATACACTTCTGGATGATATGCGGGAAACTCTGGAGCACGCGAACGGCTACGGCCTGGCCGCCCCACAGGTGGGAGTATTGAGACGGGCCGTGATCGTCCTTGACAATGAGAAGGAAGACAAGCCCTTCTCCGAGCAGGTGATCGAGCTCATCAATCCCGAGATAGTCTCCTTCGAGGGCGAGCAGGACGGGCCGGAGGGCTGCCTTTCCGTCCCGGGCGTTTACGGTATGGTGAAGCGCCCCATGAAGGTGACCATTAAGGCGCAGAACAGAAACGGACAGGAGTTCACCATGACCCGTGAGGGGATAACCGCCCGGTGCTTCTGCCACGAGACAGAGCACCTTGAGGGCAAGCTCTTCACCGACATTGCCTCCCGCATCCTCTCCGACGAGGAGCTGGAAGAGATGGCGAAAAAGGAAGAAGAGGAAGCCAAAAAGGAAAAGGAAGCAAAGCATTGAGAATACTTTTCATGGGTACCGGCTCCTTCGCCGTAAAATCTCTAATTAAGCTCTCTGATTGCGGCAGGGAAGTTATCGGCGTATTCACAAAGCCGGACACGGCAAAGGGGCGCGGCATGAAGCTCGTTTTCGACGAGGTCAAAACGGCGGCGATAGAAAGAAGCATCCCTGTTTATCAGCCGAAAAGCTTGAAGGACGGCGAGGCGCTGGGGTTAATAAAAGACCTCTCTCCGGATATAATCATCGTTGTCTCCTACGGAAAGATCCTGCCGAAGGAGATATTGGAATACCCGCCCTACGGCTGCGTGAACATCCACGGCTCTCTTCTGCCCAAATACAGAGGCGCCGCCCCGGTGCAGTGGGCCGTCCTCAACGGGGACGGAGAAACCGGCGTTACGTCCATGTATATGGACGTGGGGCTGGACACCGGAGATATGCTCCTCACTAAAAAGACGAAGATAGGGGAGAATGAGACCTCAGGGCAGCTTTATGAGAGAATGGGCGAGTTGGGCGCCGAGCTTTTGATTGACACGCTGGACGCTATTGAAAACGGCAAAGCAACAAGGATAAAGCAGGACGATTCTCTCGCCACCTACGCCCCAATGCTGACAAAGGAGCTCTGCCCTATAGACTGGAGCGCCGACAGCCGGAGCGTCATCGCCAAAATAAACGGCCTTTCCCCCTGGCCTGTTGCCACGGCGGAAATCGGCGGAGCTGTTTTAAAGATCCACGCTGCTGAATTGCTTTCCGGCTTTTCGGGAAAGCCCGGAGAAATCCTCTTTGCCGACAAGCGCGGTATTGCCGTTATGGCCGCCGACGGCGCCGTCCTCATTACCGAGGTGCAGGCCGCCGGGGGCAAGAGGATGAGAGCCGCCGACTATCTCAGAGGGCACCCTGTATGTCTGTGACCGCAAGAGAGGCGGCCTTCCGCGCCGTCTCGCTGTACAGAAGGCGGGGCGTCTGGCCGGAGACTATGCTTGACAGCCTCATTACCTCCGAGGGTATGGATCCCAGGGACGCCGCCCTTGCCTGCGAAATATCAGGCGGCGTCATGCGGAACATGTCTCTTCTGGACTTCTATATTTCCGCATTCCTCACGTCTAAAATATCAAAGCTCGAACCGGCGGTGACGGATATTCTCCGGATTTCCGCCTATCAGCTCATATTTCTTGACAGGATACCGGCCCACGCGGCTGTATCCGAGGGCGTGGAGCTCACTAAACGCCGGGCAAATCCAAAGGCGGCTTCCCTTGTGAACGCCGTCCTGCGGAAAATCGCCGCAAATAAAGACAGCCTGCCGGAGATACCGTCGGAGGATCCGGCAAAATACCTTTCAGTCAAATACAGTCACCCGGCGTGGCTCGTATCGGAATTGCTGGATACCCTCGGCTTTGACGACTGCGAGGCTTTTTTGAGGGAGAACAATAAAATACCTCCCATCACCGCCCAGGTAAACACCTTGAAGGCTGCGGCGGGGGAGGCTATAGAAGTTCTGGCCGAGGACGGCGTCGCCGCCGAGCCTCACCCCTGGCTTAATAACGCGCTTATTGTAGGTCAGACCGGCGCGCTCACATCTTTAAAGGCCTTTAAGGACGGGCTGTTTTATGTCCAGGACGCAGCAGCGAGACTTGCCGTCACCGCAGCAGACTTAAAGCCAGGCATGTCGGTGCTGGACGGCTGTTCCGCTCCGGGGGGCAAATCCTTTGCAGCTGCTATAGATATGGAAAACCGGGGCATAATAACCTCCTGCGACCTCCACGAAAAAAAGCTCAAAAAAATCGACGACGGTGCTGACAGACTGGGCATAAGTATAATAAAAACTCTGGCCGCCGACGGGCGGGAGCCTTACGCCGGACTTGTTGCCGCATTTGACTGCGTCTTTGCCGACGTGCCCTGCTCCGGCATCGGAGTCATCAGGAAAAAGCCGGATATAAGGTACAGGTCGGAAAAAGACGTTTCCGCCCTGCCGGATATCCAGCTCGATATTCTCCGGGGACTATCGAAATGCGTTAAGCCCGGAGGGGAGCTTATCTATTCCACCTGCACGGTGCTTTCGCGGGAAAACAGGGGAGTAGTGGACAGGTTTTTAGAGGAGAACGGGGCTTTTGCCCTTGAAGGCTTTACACTTCAGCAGCCTGTCGGAAGCTGCGGCGGGGACGTTGCACTGTGGCCGCAGAAATACGGAACGGATGGCTTTTATATATGCAAAATGAGGAGAAAACCATAAAGCCCAGCCTGCGTTCGCTGACTCGGGACGAGCTTTCCTCCGTCTTAAAGGACATGGGGGAACCTGCCTACCGGGCAAAGCAGATTTTTAAATGGGCCCAGTCCGGGGCAAAATGCTTTGAGGATATGACAAATATCCCAAAAGCCCTCCGGGAAAAACTGGCGGAGAAATACTCCTTAACAGCGCCGGAAGTATTGCGAAAGCAGGTTTCAAGGCTGGACGGGACAATAAAATACCTCTGGCGATTTCCAGACGGCAACAGCGTCGAAAGCGTAGTGATGCGCTACGAGCACGGCAACACTATCTGCATTTCCTCTCAGGTGGGCTGCCGAATGGGCTGCGCCTTCTGCGCCTCTACCATAGGGGGGCTGATACGCAGCCTGGAACCCAACGAAATGCTGGAACAGGTCATGTTCGCGGAAAAAGATTCCGGGCTGAAGATTTCCAATATAGTCCTCATGGGCATGGGAGAGCCGTTGGACAATTACGAAGTTGTTCTCAAATTCCTCGCCCTTGTAAATGACCCGGAGGGCATGAATATCGGTATGCGGCACATATCCCTGTCCACCTGCGG
>JAFYCQ010000016.1 GCA_017539635.1 Oscillospiraceae bacterium | reverse complement strand
TACATGAAGGACGTGGGCTGGGAGTGCCGCGTTATCGGCGTCCCCAAGACCATCGACAACGACCTTTACGGCACCGATCACTGCCCTGGCTACGGCAGCGCCGCCAAGTACATAGCAACCTCCACCGCGGAGGTATGGAAGGACTCCATGGTCTATGACTACGGCACCATCGTCATTCTTGAAATAATGGGCCGCCACGCCGGCTGGCTCACCGCCGCCTCCACCCTCGCCACCCTTACGGGCTGCGGCCCCGACCTGGTTTACCTGCCGGAGGTGGATTTCCGCCTTGAGCAGTTTGTAAACGACGTGGCGAAGGTAAAGGCAGAGAGAGGCAGCGCCATTATCGCCGTTTCCGAGGGCATCCACTACGCCGACGGCACCTTCGTATCCGAGGCGGTGGCCTCGGCCACCGACGGCTTCGGCCATGCCCAGTTCGGCGGACTGGCGGCAAGACTGGCCTCCATGCTGAAGCAGCAGCTGGGCGTCAAGGTCAGAGACATCGAGTTCAACCTTCTCCAGCGCTGTGCCTCCCACCTGGCCTCCAAGACCGACGTGGAGGAGGGCATCATGGTCGGCCGCGACGCCGTGAGAAGAGCGCTGAACGGCGAGACCGGCATAATGGTGGGCCTGCGCCGCGACCCCTCCAGCCCCGAGTACAGGTGCACCACCATCCCCGTAAACCTCAGCGAGGCCGCCAATACCGAAAAGCTCCTGCCTCTTGAATGGATCAACAGGAACGGCAACGGGCTGAACGAGAAGTTCTACGACTACGCCCTGCCCCTCATAGCCGGCGAGCTGGACAGACCCACTGAGGACGGACTTCCCAGATTTGCGCGGCTGGTCAAGGATAAAATTTGAGGGAATACGCAGTTTAGTTCCGGTGCTTTCCCTTTGTGCGCATGGGCGGCTCATACCGTCCATGCGCCTTTTTATTTTTAATGTTGTAAACAGGTGAAAAAAGCCTTATAATTGACATGAAATGACCTTATCGAGGAGGTAAGAACATATGAACACCGCTTTAAGGCGTATCCTGGCAATACTGCTGGCGCTCGTGCTGGCGCTTTCCTTAGCCGCCTGCGGAGGCAGCCGTGCCCCGGAGCCGGAGCCGGAAGCGCCCCAGGAGACCAGAGCTCCCGAGGTGATCCCCGAGGAGCCGGAACCCTCGGTTTTTGAGACTCTCGCCGATTGGAGCTTCGTATTTTCCAGCGGCGCCGGAGGCTGGGACACCTGGCTCAACATCGAGCCCGACGGCTCCTTCTACGGCGTCTTCCACGACTCAGACATGGGCTCTACCGGCCCCGGCTACTCCGAAAAGGGCACTTTATACCTCTGTAAGTTCACCGGCGCTTTCTCAGACCCGAAGGAGCTGCCGGACGGCTCCTGGGAGGCAAAGATTTCCTCTCTTGAATACTCGGAGGAACCGGACACCGAGGTCATCGAAAAAGGCCAGAGGATAATCTACTCCAGCGCCTACGGTCTTGAGGATACTGACACGGTGTACTTCTACCTGCCGGGAATGAAGACCGCCGACCTGCCGGAGAGCTACATGGAATGGATCAGCATGACGGCTTTTTACGGCTATGGTGAGGACATACCCGAGGAGCTGCCTTTCGCCGGCATCTTCAACCCCGTGGGCGAGTACGGCTTTTCCTCCAGAAGTATGCTCTCGACCGACATTTTATTGACCAACGACGCCGGCTTCCCCGGACTTAAAAACAAAACGCTGGACTATAACGAAGAGGACGGCAGCTACCTCTGCGTTGACATGGACGATGCGGGACTCATCGAGATAACGAATCTCTGCGTCTATGCCCCCGACGACCCGGACATCACGGAAGAGACGGGAGCCTTTGTGGACGCCTGCGTCGCCAGAGTTTCCGGCGATCTCAACGTAAGCAATCTTGCATACTGGTACGGCGAGTGCTCCGCCTCCGAAAAGCTGCTGAACATCGACGGCTACGAGCCCAGCGTCCTGGCCACCTGGACCACCGGCGCCAATGAGGGCACCCGCTTCTGCTCCGCCAGGATGATACACATGGACAGGTTCACCTATGTTTACTCCATTTCCCGCAGCCAGTACGACGAGCTTCTGGAGGGAGACGTCGGTCTAATGTACCTCTCCTCCCTGACCCTTGCCCAGTTGCCCTGGACGGAAAAGGACGCCCTTTCCTCCGCCGGGCAGAATGGTGACGTTGTCAGCGTGATCCTGGCCTACTGCCAGCCGGCAGAGGGCGACGAAACCGCCTTCTTCGCCGACCAGGCGGAGATCGTCCATGATTACGACGAGGCCGCTCTCCAGGAATACGAAGTGACTGCCGAAGAGCTCAAGGACGGCTACGGCATTTTCAGCGGCGAAGTCAGCTTCCTCACCTACCCCATCCCCGACAGCGCTCCCATCTACATGCTGGAGAACGGCTGCACCGCCTACAATCACCAATACTGGCATGAGGAGCTCATGACAAAGCTCTCCGCAAGCGGCAAAATGCCCCTTATGTGGCTGTACCTGAACGACAACGCCGAGGTGGTCTTCGCCTATGAGGCCTATTTCGGCGATAAGAGCTACATGCTCAATGCCGGCGGCGGCGTAAGCTACGATGACGCCATGGCGGCCTACACCCAGGTGCTCAACAAGTATCTTGAAGCCCAGACCCAGGGCTACAGCGAAGAGGAGCTGGATGATATGGGCTTCTGGAGCGAGCTCATGCAGTCCGGCTGGCCGACAGGCACCGCCGATGACGCCGTGGGCTACACGCTCTACGATATCGACGGCAACGGCATACCGGAGCTGATCATATCCCTCTACGGCTACGTTAAGGACATTTACTCCTACAACGGCATCGAGGCGGTGTACTCCTACGGCTGTCCCTACCGGGGCGACGTTTACATCTGCGAGGAAGGGTACCTCCACGAGATATGGGGCACCATGTCCTCCGCCCAGGAGACCATTTACCGCATTAACGATGTCACCGGCCACGCCTTCCCCATGTATGAGAAGACATACACCCCCACCACCGACGAACCGGAGAACGTCCAGTGCTACGTATTCACCGGCGTGGGCTCCATGGAGGAGATAGAGAACATTTATCTCACCTCAGGCGATATCCCCGTCTGGGCATGGGAATGGGGCAACGAGATCACCGGTGAGGAATATGAGGAAACAGCATCCATCCTTAAAGAGGTAGAGTTGCCGGAGCCGGAGCTTCTTGCCGACTTTACCGGCCTTCAGTAAGGAGGAAATATGTTTAAAAAACTATTGCCCTTTGTGGTGTCGGCTCTGCTGCTGACTGCCTGCACAAATACCCCTGCCCCCTCCCCGTCACCGGATCCCGCTCCGGCAGACCCTGTCCCCGCGCCCGTTCCGGCACCGCAGCCGGAGGCAAACGAAGTAAAGCTCGTTTTTTCATCCTTTGACGGCGGCGGGCCGGAGTACACCGTAAAAATCGACGACCCGGAGATAGTGGATGTCACATCCTCCCGGGCATATTACAATCCGGACCACGACGAAATGACCGGGTCAGGCTACGACGTTATAATCAACTTCAAGGGAAAAAAGGAGGGCGAGACCACCGCCACGGTGTCCGCCCGCTCCCCCATAGCCGAAAACTTCGACGAGGTTTATAAAGTCAGCGTTGACAGTGACCTGAACGTCACTCTGAAACTGCTCGAGGAGCCGGAGCGTCCGGAGGGCAAATACCGCCTGGACTATGACGGCCAGAAGGAGTATTACGAAAACGCTAAAGACTACTACGCCCCCGGCGAAAAGGTGGAAGTTTATTACGATCTGATCGCCACTGACACCGATTACAGCTTCTATCTGGACGACGAGCCCGTCCGTTTCAGCTACGAGGAGAGCCGGGGTTTCGTCATCTCCTTTGAAATGCCGGACCACGACGCAACGCTCTGGCTCGAAATGGAAAACAGCATGGAATATATTCCCGATAACGCCTCAATCGAGGCCATGTTCGCCTCGGATCTCGGCAGCAGCATTCCGGGGATGCGGACCGTGGAAATGCAGGCCGACGAGGACGCCGTAACGGTGGTGTTCTTCACTGACCGCACGGTCACGGACTTCAAGATCCTCGTCCTTCAGATTGAGGGCCGGGATGACGGCACCACCGAGTATAAGACTACAGAACGGGAAAACGCCGGAACTTTCACCCGGGAAGAGCCCATAGCCGTGGACCTCTCCTTCTACGGCGACATACCCAACAACGCCGTGTCCTATGTAGATATCGACGGCACGACAAAGTGCTTTGCCGTGGGAATAAGCGGAATGGACGGATCGTTAGAGCTGTTTGAGATTTAATTTTTGATGCAAAAAACCGGGGCTGTGAATCATCACAGCCCCGGCTTTTTTATACCCTTTTATTTGTTTTCTAAATATTCCTTTATCGCAGCGGCGGCACTTCTGCCGGCGCCCATGGCGAGTATGACTGTGGCGGAGCCGGTCACGGCGTCGCCTCCGGCGAAAACGCCCTTCCTTGTAGTGGCGCCCTTTTCGTCCGTCACTATGCAGCCCTTACGGTTTACCTCAAGGCCGTCGGTAGTCATCTCAATAAGCGGATTCGGAGTGGTGCCGATGGCGATTATAACGGCGTCCACCGGCAGGACGAAATCGGAGTCCGGCTTCTCGATGGGCCTGCGGCGTCCGGAAGCGTCCGGCTCTCCAAGCTCCATTTCGACGCATTTAAGGCCGGTGACTTTTCCGTTTTCGTCACCTTCTATCCCCACGGGGTTGGTCAGCAGGTGGAAGATGATGCCCTCCTCCTGGGCGTTGTTTACCTCCTCCGCTCTTGCGGGCAGCTCATCCATGCTGCGGCGGTAAACTATATAGACCTCCTCCGCTCCCATCCGCTTTGCGCAGCGGGCGGCGTCCATCGCCACATTTCCTCCGCCGACAACTGCCACCCTGCGTGCCAGGGCTATGGGTGTGTCATACTCCGGCCTGTAAGCCTTCATGAGGTTTATGCGGGTGAGATACTCGTTTGCCGTGTAAACGCCGGTGAGCTGCTCGCCGGGGATATGTAGGAACTGGGGCAGGCCTGCTCCCGAGCCGATAAACACGGCCTCAAACCCCTCCTCAAAGAGGTCGTCCACGGACATGGCTCTGCCGATGACGGCGTTTTTCACCAGCTTGACTCCGAAATGAGCCAGCTTTTTTATTTCCCCGTCCACAATGCTCTTCGGGAGTCTGAACTCCGGTATTCCATAGACCAGCACGCCTCCGGGCTTGTGGGAGGCCTCAAACATGGTCACGTCGAAGCCGCCTCTGGCGAGGTCGGCCGCGCAGGCAAGACCGGCAGGGCCGGAGCCCACAATAGCCACCTTGTGGCCGTTGCACTCCGGCGCGGGAGCATGACCCTCGGCATGGCCGTTCTTTGCGTGCCAGTCAGAGGCAAACCGTTCCAGCTTGCCGATAGCCACAGGTTCTCCGTTTTTGCCCCGGACGCACCTTGCCTCGCACTGGGTCTCCTGGGGGCAGACGCGGCCGCATATGGCGGGGAGATTGTTGGTGGATACGATTATCTTATACGCCTCGTCAAACTCTCCGGCAGCGACCTTTGCGATAAAATCCGGTATGCGGACATTTACGGGGCAGCCGGTGGTACAGGGCCTCGTGGGGCAGTTGAGGCATCGGGACGCCTCCTCCACTGCCATTTCCGGGGTGTAGCCGAGGCAAACCTCATCAAAATTGCCGATCCTTACCTTGGGATCCTGCTCAGGCGCCTCTATCTGCTTGGGTGACATATTAGCCATGCCTCACACCTCCCGTCAGATGACAAACGTGCTCCATGGCGCGTTTTTCATCCTCTTTGTAAAAGCTGTTGCGCTTAATAAGCTCGTCCCAGTCCACCAGATGGCCGTCAAACTCCGGGCCGTCCACGCAGGCGAACTTTGTGACGCCTCCCACGGTGACGCGGCAGCCGCCGCACATGCCGGTGCCGTCTATCATAATGGGATTCAGAGAGACCACGGTCTTAACTCCGTAGGGCTTTGTGGCGACGCAGACAAATTTCATCATTATCGTGGGGC
>JAFYCQ010000222.1 GCA_017539635.1 Oscillospiraceae bacterium | reverse complement strand
GACGGCCGTGGACAGGGCCGTGCTCATATTGCAGGGCAAGACCTCGGGACTCATCGGCTCTCTAAAAGAGGAGATGGAAAAGGCCGCGGACGAGCTCAATTTCGAGCGGGCGGCGCTGCTGCGGGACAGGATAAAGGCGGTAAACTCGGTGAGGGAGCGCCAGATGGTGCTCACCGGCGAGGGCATAGACACTGATGCCGTAGGCTTTTACCGGGGACAGGCCAAAAGCTGCTTTGCAGTTTTGCACTACGTTTCGGGCAAGCTCCTGGGCAAGGACTGGGAGCTCCTTGAAAGCCCCATGGAGGAGGACTCCGAGGCGCTTTCACAGCTCATACGGCTTTTTTACTCTGGCAAAAGGCGGATTCCCAAAAGGATACTGCTGCCGTTTCCTCTGCCGGACGGCGACGACATAGCGAGACTGCTGGAAGAGGAGCGGGGGAGCGGAGTTCACATCTACACCCCCCAGCGGGGAGAAAAGCGCGTCTGGCTCGAGGCGGCGTCGGAAAACGCCCGGGCAGAGACCGAAAGGGCCACCACGGCGGAGGAAAAGCGCTCTAAAACGGCCGAGTGGCTGAAAAACGCCCTGGGGCTGGAAAAGACGCCGGAGCGGATAGAGGCCTTCGACGTGTCCAACACCGCGGGGGCCGACAACGTGGCCTCCATGGTGGTCTATCATAAGGGCCGGCCCTTAAAGAGCGCTTACAGAAAGTTCATAATAAAGACCGTTCAGGGGCAGGACGACTACGCCTCCATGACCGAGGCGGTATCCCGCCGGGCGGCCAGATACAACGACGGGGACGCGGGCTTTTCGCCCCTGCCGGACATCATGCTCATAGACGGCGGCCAGGAGCATGCCAGATCCGCCGTAAAGGCCCTTAATGAAAACGGCCTCACCCTCCCGGTTTTCGGCATGGTGAAGGACGACCGCCACAGGACGAGGGCGCTTATAACCCCCGAGGGCAGGGAAATCGGCATTTCCGCCTGCCCGCCTGTATTCGCCTTCATAGGCTCCATACAGGAGGAGGTACACCGATTCGCCATAGAGTTCCACAGGAAAAAGCGGGAGAAGCGGAGCTTCAATACGGAATTGTCAGGTATAACCGGCGTGGGGGAAAAGAGAATAGAGGCGCTGTTGAAGGTCTTCGGCAGCGTCAAAGGCGTAAAGGCGGCGGAGATAGAGGATCTCAAAAGGGTGCTGCCGGCCCCTGCCGCCGCCGCGGTATATGAGCGTTTCCACGGGGAGGCTGAAAAATGAGAGTAATATCGGGACAGTACCGGGGCAGAAAGCTCAGGGAGCCGGCGGACAACGCCGTCCGCCCCACCACAGACAAGGTCAAGGAGTCCATTTTCAATATAATCCAGTTCGATATAGAGGGCAGAAGGGTCCTGGACCTCTTTGCCGGCACCGGCCAGCTGGGCATAGAGGCGCTGTCGAGAGGCGCTGAGACAGCCGTTTTTGTGGATGCCTCCAATGAGCACGTCAAGCTGGTAAAGGAAAACCTCGGGAGAGCGGGAATAGAGGAGGGCGCCGCGGTAATAAGGGCCGACGCCCTGGATTTTCTCAGCCGGGGAGAGAAATATGACCTCATATTCCTCGACCCGCCCTACGAAACAGACCTTTTAATTAAATGCCTCAATATTATAAATCAGTTTGACATACTGAAAGATAATGGTATAATAGTCTGCGAGAGCAGCGACAAAAAGGAGCTGCCGGAGCTCTCTCCTCCTTACGGGAGGTACAGGGAGTACCGCTACGGGAAGATAAAAATTACGCTTTATGTGAGGAATGCCGAATGAGCGGAGAAACGTCCCCTAAAATAGCCGTTTATCCGGGGAGCTTTGACCCCATAACTCTGGGACATCTGAATATAATTAGACGGGCTTCCCGTATTTTTGACAAGGTCTATGTCTGCGTCATGGTGAATTCCGCCAAGAAATACATGTTTTCCCTTGAGGAGAGACTGGATTTCATTAGCCGTGCCGCCTGCCGCTTCCAGAATGTGGAGGTGGAGCACTCGGAAAAGCTGGTGGTGGAATATGCCAAGGAGAAAAACGCGAACGTGATCATAAGGGGCCTTAGGGCGGTCTCCGATTTCGATTCCGAATTTCAGATGGCCCTTACAAACAGCAAGATCGAGCCCTCGGTGGAGACCATGTTTTTAGCCTCCGGCGAGTCCTACACCTATCTGAGCTCCACGGTGGTGAAGGAAATGGCAAAATACGGAGCCGACCTGGGCAAATTCGTGCCCTGGGAAATCATTGACGACATTGAAAAAAAGATAAAAAACAGGGGGTAAGCGAGAGCTATGGGAAACAGTGTGCAGGAACTTCTGGATATGCTTTACAATCTGGTGACGGACGCCTGGGCGGTACCGCTGGGTGCTAACAAGTGCGTCATCGAGCGGGATAAGATACTCGATCTTCTTGACGAGATAAAGGGTCAGCTGCCTACGGAGCTCTCCGAGGCGCAGAGGCTTGTGG
>JAFYCQ010000221.1 GCA_017539635.1 Oscillospiraceae bacterium | reverse complement strand
CAAGGGCTGGGGCTGGGGCGTCGTCATCGGCATTATAGGCGTGCTTGCCGGAATTTACTCCTTCGCCCATCCGGTGCTGACTGCGTTGACCGCCGGAGTCCTTATCGGCCTGTACTTTGTCCAGACCGGCTTTGACCTCATATTCTTCGGCGCCGCCTTCGGCAAGGTAAAAAGCGCCGTTGAAGGCGCCATTGCCGGAGCTGAAAAAGCCTCTTCATCTGAAGCTGATGCCGGGGACGAATCCGAAAAATGAAAAAGCTGAGAGTTCTCCGACAGGTGCTTCACCATACGGGAACTGATAAGATCTGGGCGAGCTTTCTTGTCCTGTTTTTCGCCTGCGCTTTCATAATATGGCTGCGGGAGCCGGATATACATACCTACGCCGATTCACTTTGGTACTGCTACGCCGTGGTGACTACTATCGGCTTCGGCGACATAGTGGCTCAGTCTGTTCTTTCCCGCATACTTTCCGTTGTACTGTCCATTTCCGCCGCCATTATGATAGCGCTTATTACCGGCGTTATAGTGAACTATTACAACGAGATCATAAAGCTTCGCACCAAAGAAACCATGACGGCGTTCATGGATAAGCTGGAGCACCTGCCCGAGCTTTCGGCCGAGGAGCTTGAGGAGCTTTCTCAGAAGGTCAAAAAATACAAGTTGAGTAAATGATGATCTTTCGGAGTGCGCATTAAAAACACGTAAGGAGGGGAGCGCGCTTGAATGGAGCCAAAATCGCCAACGGAGCGAAAATCGTGATCCTTACGCTTTGCCTCGGCGCCGTTGTGGGCTTGGTCCTGTGGCTTTTTCTCCGGGTCGTCTCCCTCGGTTCATCACTTATTTGGAACGTCATTCCTCAGAAGACGGGGCTTTCCTGGATAATCGTGCCTCTGTGCGCTTTCGGCGGATGCGCCGCCGGACTTGTCAGGAAGAAATACGGCGACTACCCGGAAGAGCTCAAAGTCGTCATGCGCAAGGTAAAGCGTGAAAAGCACTATGACTACAGCAATATGCTCGTCATGCTGATATGCTCCATTTTACCCCTTGTGTTCGGCGCCAGCGTGGGCCCCGAGGCGGGACTTACCGGCATAATCGCCGCTCTCTGCTACTGGGTCGGAGACAACGTATCCTTCGCCAGGCAGAACGCCGTGCTGTTTTCCGAGCTGGGCGAGGCTATTACCTTAGGGCAGATTTTTCACTCGCCTTTATTCGGGATCCTCTCCGTTGAGGAGGACCCGGGGGAGGATGGCAAGCCACCGGCTCTGCCAAAGCTCCAGAAGCTGGCACTTTACGGCCTTTCCGCTGTGGCCGGAATTTTGGTCATTGCGGGACTCAACCGGCTGTTCCATACTTCTATGGAGGGCTTTCCCAGCTTTTCCCACGCCTCCATACACGCCGGAGATTATGCGCTTATCATTCCGTATATCCTGATAGGACTGCTGCTCTGCCTGATATTCGAGAAGGCTGAAAAGCTGCTGGGCGCAGTATCGGTGCATGTTCCCGCCGTATTGCGGGAGACGCTTTGCGGCGCTGTCATCGGCTTTGTGGGACTTTTCGCGCCTCTGCTGCTGTTTTCCGGCGAGGAGCAGATGTCTCACATCATGGAGTTTTTCGGCGATTACTCCCCGTGGGTGCTTATAGGCATATGCTTTTTAAAGCTCATTTTAACGGCCTTCTGCCTGCGTTTCGGAATGAAGGGAGGACACTTTTTCCCGCTCATTTTCGCCTGCGTCTGCCTGGGCCACGGCCTTGCTATGCTCATTTTCCCGGCGGTTGCCGACCACGCGGCCTTCGCTGCCTGCGTGATAACCTCCGCCACGCTTGGCGCCCAGCTCAAAAAGCCCCTGGCGGTGACGCTTTTCATGCTGCTGTGCTTCCCCCTGCGGCTGATCATCTGGATATTCGCCGCCGCGGCGGTTGGGGCCCGGATCATGCAGCTCATGGAAAAGAAGAACGCAGCACCGGCGGAAACAAAATAACAAAATGGCCGACGGCAGAAGTATTTCCGCCGCCGGCTGTTTTTTTACCGGTCGAAGGCCGGGTTTATTGCGTAGATGTTTTTCTGATCCAGCTTTTCCTGGGTACGCACCAGCGCCTCGCCGAAGCGCTGATAGTGCACGATCTCCCGTTCTCTCAGAAAGCGTATGACGTTGTTAACGTCCGGGTCGTCGGACAGTCTCAGGATATTGTCGTAGGTGAGCCGGGCCTTCTGCTCCGCCGCCATGTCCTCGGTGAGGTCGGCTATGGGGTCGCCGGATACGGCGATGGTCGCGGCTGACCAGGGTGCGCCGGAGGCTGCCTGGGGATAAACTCCGGCGGTGTGATCCACGAAATAGGACTCAAAACCGGCTTTTTTGATTTCCGCTATACTCATTTCACGGGTGAGCTGGTGTACGATGGCCCCCACCATTTCCAGATGCCCCAGCTCCTCGGTGCCGATGTCGGTGAGTAAGCCCTTGAGCTCCGGGTAAGGCATGGAATACCGTTGGCTCAGATACCGCAGTGAAGCCCCAAGCTCCCCGTTGGGGCCGCCGTATTGAGTTATGATGAACTTTGCCAGGGCGGGATTGGGATT
>JAFYCQ010000220.1 GCA_017539635.1 Oscillospiraceae bacterium | reverse complement strand
TTCCCAGGTTCGCGCAGAGCCGTAAAAGTCTCTCCGTCTGCTCAGGTGTGTTGCGTTTTTTCGAGTGGGTAACGGCCTTGATGCCGGCGCTTTTAAGCAGCTTAAGCAGCTCCGGGAGGTATTCGTCCTCAAATTTGCCGTCCTTTTTATCCCCGGTGACGCTGTTTTTAACATCCCCCAGGTAGGCGTAGCAGGAGACAGCCCCCGCCTTATCGGCAAGGTCAGCAAAAGCCCTGAGAGTCAGGCATTCCCCGCTCGCCGGGACGTATATTTTTTCCATAAGCTCACCTTTCATCGCGTGAGTGAGGTCATATAGGAAAAACTCATTCCGATAATCGGAAAGCGCGGCTTTTTTCTCCGGGCTTAGGGTTACTCCCGCGTTATTGAGAGCGGAAAACAACTCCTCCTCCCTGCCGTATTTTTCCTCAAGGCGCTTTGCCAGGGCGAAAAGAACATGCCGCTCCGTGACTGTTCCTCCCAGGCTGAACAGAGATAAGGGCAGCACGTCCCTGTCAAAGCTCAGGTCTGTTTCCGGAAAAAGCGCCGAGGCTTTCTCTGTTATCGCCCTTTCCCTTATAAGCCGCTTTTCACACAGCGGCGCGAAACAGTCGGTGAGAAACGCGGCCTTTTCAAGTGGTACCCTCTGCATGGTGACGTAGGAAAGTCCCGCCTGATCCGGGTTGTTCGTCTTTCTGTCCTCCATTCCTGTGCCATCCATCAGGACCCGACATTCAAGGCCCAAAAGCGGCTTCATATCAAGCATTTCGCACGCTTCTGAGAATTCCTCCGCCCCGGCTAACGTGTCGTGATCGACTATGCCGGCGCAGACAGCCCCGTTTTTTCTCGCCATAAAGGCCGCTGCAGCGGGAGAATAAGGGGAAAAGGAGTATGTGGAGTGGATATGCTCGACGGTTTTGCCCGTAAATGGCGGCAAACCGGAGGCTTTTGCTCCTTTCAGGGCCGAAAGCCGCTCTTTTGTGCTTTTCCCGTTGAAAACCAGTTCAAAATCTGTCATAATTATCTCCGGAATATTTTTTATTATTTTATCATAAAATCGGGAACTTTTACAGTGAAATCAGCGTCAAAAAAACACAAAACTATTGAAAGCAGGCGAAACCATGAACACCATTCTTAAAAAAATCATCGCGGGCGGGCTTGTCACAGCAATAATGCTGGGCGGCGCCGTCGGCTGCTCTGCCAGCGGAAAGGGGCTGGACAAAACTCTCTCCCCCGGCGTAAAGAAGGAGGACTCCATCCCCGCCGCGACGACGGCTTCATCAGCTCTGTCTCTTGTAAGTCTCAAGAATTACAAGGATGTGCTGGAGTATATCGGCTATGAGGATAGTGATTACTATTCCTACGCTAAGAACGCGGCCAGGGGCGACGTTCCTGCCGCCGATGAAGCAGAGTCTTCAACGGCAGCCGCTCCGGCTCCTGCTGAAGCTCCCGAGGCAGACGCTGCCACCGGCGATACCGGCGGCGGAACGGGCGGCGGAGATTACTCCGACACCAACGTCCAGGTGGAGGGCGTGGACGAGTCCGACATCGTCAAGACCGACGGCAAGTACATATACATTCTGAAGGACAACCGCACCCTTATAATCGCAAAGGCCGACGGCGGAAACACCTCCGTCATTTCCAAGACCGAGATTTCCGAGGATGTCAGGGAATACAGCAAGGACAGCAACGATTACAGCTACAAATCCCAGTACGCCGAGAACATGTACCTTTCCGGCGACAGGGTCATCCTTTTGGAGCAGGTCTATGAGTCCTCCAGCAAAAACGACGTTTACATCAACAACAACAGGATGGTGGCCGAGGTCTTCGACGTTTCCGACCCCAAGAACCCCAAATCCATAGGCTCGGCCGGTCAGGACGGCTACCTGGTAAACTCCAGAATGGTCGATGGCTATATCTACCTCATTACAAACCAGTACGTATATGACTACGACGAGGAGGATCCCCAGACCTACATTCCCGTCGTTTACCGCAACGGCGAGGCCAAGATACTGCCCATCGGCGACATCTGCATCCCCCAGAACACCCACTCCACCGAGTGGCTCATCATAAGCGGCATAGACGCAAAAACCGGCGAGCAGGTTTCCTCCACCACCATTCTCGGCAGCGGCAGGAACGTATATATGAAGGACGGCTCCCTCTACGTTGCCGGCAGCGAGTGGGTAACGGACGAAAGCCAGCCCAGAACTGAGGATCAGTACAAGGTCATCGACTACGTCAATCGCTCCGAAACAAAGCTGTTCCGCTTTGACGCCAAGGCCGGCCAGGTGGATTTTGCAGCCTCCGGCAGCATACCCGGCACAATGCTCAACCAGTTCTCCATGGACGAATACAAGGGCAATCTCCGTGTTGTCACCACCTACAGGGAGAACTCCTACACTCTTTACATCGACGAGAAATACGACTTTACCAACTACGTCTGGAAGGACGACGCCAATATGACAAACGGCCTCTATGTCCTTGACGAAGGCCTGAACGTCATAGGCAAGATAGACGGCATCGCCGAGGAGGAGCGGGTCTATTCCGTTCGCTTCGACGGGGACGTGGGCTACTTTGTGACCTACAAGGAAACCGACCCGCTGTTCGCCGTGGATCTCTCCGACCCGACAAACCCCAAGATCCTCTCCGCATTAAAGATACCCGGCTTCTCCCAGTATCTTCACGTTTACGGGAACGGCCTGCTCTTCGGTCTGGGACAGAGCGTGAACGATGACGGCACCGAGGGCCTCAAGCTCTCCATGTTCGACACCTCCGACAAGACGGACGTTAAGGAGATCACAACTTACGTACTCAAAGACACAAACTTCTCCCCCGCCCTTTACGATCACCACGCCTGCTTTATAAGCCCCGAAAAGAACATCATCGGCTTCCTTGTGGAAAGCTACGGCCAGAGCAACAAGTGGGATTGGGAATATGAACAGAAGTACCTGTTCTTCTCCTATGAAAACGGCAAGTTCGTGGAGCTGGGCTCCGTCAGCCTGGGCGACGGATGGGAGTACAACGCCAGAGGCCTGTACATCGGCGACTACATCTACGTCTGCAGCAGCACCGGCATAAAGGTCCTGAACCTGAACGGTCTCGGCACCGTCAAGACGGTCAATTTCTAAGCAATATATATAAAGGAGGCGGCTGAAAACCGCCTCCTTTTATTCTTTTTGAAGC
>JAFYCQ010000219.1 GCA_017539635.1 Oscillospiraceae bacterium | reverse complement strand
CAAAGCCAGGACGTTGCCGCCCAAGTTGAAGAGGGCATTATCTATTCCGGCCTCCGCAAAGATCCCTCTGAGCATGTCCACGGTGTAGCCCTTGGCCACGGCGCCCAAATCGATCTCCATGCCCTTCGGGAGACCGACGACATTTCCGTCAAGGACTATCTTCTCATAGTCCACGTTTTTCAACAGGCTTTCTATTTCCGACGCTTCCGGCACTCTGTAGCTTTCGGCGGTGAAGCCCCAGGCCCGGACAACGGGATAAACGGATATGTCCAGTCTGCCCTCCGTCTCGCCGCAGATCTCCAGCGCCCGACGGAGTATGAACAGAGTGTCCTCCGAGACCTGCCCGCCGCCGTTTGCGTTCACAAGTGAAACCTCGCTGTCGTCCCTGGTGGTCGAAAGGCGGGATTCAAGGCCGCAAACGGCCTCCTCCGCTTTTTCCATAAGGTCGTCAGAGGCGCCGCAGGCCTTCAGCTCCATATAGGTGTCCATGGCGAAAAAATCCGCCGTGTTCAGCTCTTTGTCTCCGCCGTCCGCCGGGGGAGCGGCGCAGCCGGCGAGCAGCAGCGCCGCAATCAGCGCCGCCAGTATTTTTACGTGCCGCAATAAAACATACCTCGATGCAGTTAATATAAAAATTTTATGCCCGCCGGGTTTTTTTGTCAACAAATAACGCGCGAGAAGTCAATCCTGTTATCTTCCGAGGCTTACGGAGGCGATATACTCCACACCTTCAGGGCTTTCAATGCCGGGGTCGCTTACGGTGAGCATCGGGGCGAAGCCTTCCTCCTGCGCCGAAAGCATGAAGTGGCAAAGAGCGATGCCCAGATCCACCTTCTGCATATCCCCCACGGCGTCGCTCACATATCCTTTGTCCTTTTTCTCGTAGAAATACCACAGGCCGTCCCGGAGGACTATCCGCCAGGGCTGTCTGTTCACGGCGGAGGGTGCCCGGCGCACGGCTTCGAGAAGCTTTTCGGTATCCCCCTCAATATCCAGGGGTTTTCCGAAGTCGCCGTCAAAGAAAAGCTCCTGAGGCTTTTTCCTCTCGTCGGCCCCGACGCCTTTACGCATGATGACCTCCCGGACAGACATCTTTTTTGCCGGGTAGCCCAGGGGGCTTACGCAGGGCATCCGCTTATCCGGAGTCAGGCCCACGGCCTTTTCAAAAACCTCTCTTTTCATGGTCCCGCCGATCCAGACAGAGCCTATGCCCAGGCTCTTCGCATAAAGCAGCAGCGTTTCCAGAGCGTAGCCGTAAGCCTCTTCCCCGTGGGGGACTTTTTCCACCGTACCGGCTACATAGAGCTTTTCCCCGGAAACCACGGGGCTTTTTAGTCCGTGTTCCCCGGCGTCCAGCAGGAAAAGCTGCACGGGCACGCCGAAGGGGTTTTCAAGCGTCCCGATAAATGCCTCCAGCTTCTCTCTGTCCTCCGGCGCAAGCGGCCGCCCGTCAAAGGTGCGGACGCTTCTTCTCGCCATTGCCGCGTCATAAATTCCCGTCATATCATCAGCTCCTGTCTTTGTTAAAATCATAATATAATACTCCCGCGCAAGTCAAGGGCAGTTTATCTTGTACGATAGCCCCGTGCGTGGTACAATGCTAAAAAAAGGAGGCCTGAACGTGCCATTAAAGATAATACGAAACGACATAACCAAGGTCACGGCCGACGCTATAGTGAACACCGCAAATCCCCGGCCGGTCATCGGCGACGGCACGGACCGCGCTATCCACGAAGCGGCGGGGCCGGAGCTTCTCCGCGCCCGGCAGGCCGTCGGCGATATCCCCGTTGGCTCTTCCGCGGAGACGCCGGCATTCAATCTCCCCGCGAAATATGTGCTGCACACCGTGTGCCCGCCCTGGGCCGGAGGCACGCAAAGCGAAGAAAACCTCCTGCGGCAGGCCTATGACCGGGCGCTCTGCCTGTCGGAAAAATTAGGCTGCGCCTCCGTCGCCTTTCCGCTTATGGGGGCGGGAAGCTACGCTTTCCCCAAGGACAAGGCCCTGTCTGCTGCCGTCGGGGCGATCACGGATTTCCTGCTGACGCACGACATGACAGTATATCTCGTGCTCTTCAACGGAGAGGCCTTCGATCTTGCGTCCTCACTTTTCGACGACCTGAAAAGCTATATAGACGACAACTATGTGGAGGCCCGGGAAAAGGCCGGGCATTTTAAAAATCGCGGGGCCCTTCGCAGGTCGGAGGCCATGGCCTTTAT
>JAFYCQ010000218.1 GCA_017539635.1 Oscillospiraceae bacterium | reverse complement strand
TCCTCTTTTTCATTTCGTGCGTTCCTTTCCTCTAAAAAAATATTTGAAGTCACATGATGTGAGTTTCAACAAAGTAAAAGCGGCTGTCTCCCCAACGGGAGGCAGCCGGACAGACTTATAGCCGCAAGCCGTCCGACCCCGTCCTCGCAGGGTCTTCCTTAAAAGGCTGTAATATAGATAAAAAACAGCCGCTCCCCACGATGGGGAACGGCTGATAACTGCAAATAACGGACAAAACGCGCACCGATTAACGGCACACTCGTGACCCTCTCTGTATGCGTTAACACCGCCATCCATCGTGGCATAGATGTAACGGACAGAAAGCAGGTCTCCTGGCTCGTGAGGCTGCGTCCGCTCCGCCTTCCCGGTCTCCCAGTGGCATAATGGAGCCAACGACTCACTTACAGTTGCGGGACAGCACAGGATTTTCACCTGTTTCCCTTTTCACACGGACTGATTACCGCGCACTTCCTGTCGTTGTATGCAGAACTTTATCGCTCTATTTGGTTAAACCTTAACACGCTGCTAACTGTTTGTCAATACGAAAAACGGAAAATCACGGTGCTGATAAAGTAAAACTGACTGATAAAGCAGTATTTTTCATCGTTGAATGGATCATGCAGAGCAGCTGAAAGCATGAGCCCGCGGCGAATTGCCGCGGGCTCATAATTATTGTGTTTACATGTGGTATGCCCTGTAGAGGAAGGTGATTATATGCGCTCTCTGGCAGGGATATCCGGGGCTGAAGCTGTCCTCGTCGGTGCCATTGGTAACACCCTCTATAAACGCCCAGAGCACAGCGTCGAAGCAGTAATCCCCGCTGTCAACGTCCTCAAAGGGTATTTCTCCCTCCAGCTTGCCGCCTAATGCGCGGTAGATGAACGTGACGCTGTCGCCTCTCGTCACCGTCTCGTCCGGATCGCAGCCCCCCTCGCCGTTTCCACGGGTTATCCCCTGCTCATAGGCCCAAAGGATTGCCTGGTAATAATAGGCATCTTCCGAAACGTCGTTGAAGGGGTTTTCCGTTATGGCGGGCTTCGGGCAGCCCGCCGCTTTCCAGATGAAGGTCAGCACCTGGCTCCTTGTGCAGGGCTCCTCGGGGCCGAAGGACTTCTCCCCGGTGTCCTCGATAACGCCCTTCTCCAACGCCCAGATTACGGGATCGCAGAAGTAGTCTCCCTTAAGTACATCCTCAAAGGGATTTTCGACAGCTTTAAGAAACTCGGCCTTGACCTTGGCGCCGCCCTCCGGCTCCGTATAGCTGTAGGTACCGTCCTCGTTCTTTGTGACTTTTACCTTATTGCCGTCCTTGTCCGTAACGGTCACCCAGTCGGCCACGTAGCCCTCTTCGGGCTTCAGCTTGACGGTCACCGTCTGTCCCGGTCTGGGATTTTCAGGCACAACTGTCACCTTGCCGTGCTCTGACGGGATCACCGTGACTGTCGGCGCCGGCGCATAGGAGCCGGAATCACCGCTGGGTGCGTAGCTTACGGTCAGCGTGCCTTTTGCGTAAGAGATCTCGTAATTATCCGCTTTTGCGTTTTGCGGCCAGATCTCGTACTCGCCCGCTCTGTTCATGTCCACCTGTACCGCAGCTCCGTCTTTTCTGTATTCCACTGTTGGCGCGGTTTCGAGGGTGTCATCTCCCATAAGGCCCGTTACGGTGTAGCTGTTTTCATTCCACTCCAGCAGAGTGGAGCTTACGTATATTTCCTTGTCCAGCGCCTTTATAGTTACGGGAGCTTTGTTCACCGTCACCTTGGCGACGTCCGACGTAAGCTCAGATGTCCGGCCGTTGTCCGTCCGGGCGGCGGTGACGACGCAGAAATAGTATTCCTCAGAGCCCGCCGTCCTGCCCGAAGGAATATCGTAAGCGGCGTTTACGGCGTCTTCTATCTTGCTTGCGCCCTGGGTACTGTCAGTCGTATTTGAATACCACTGATAGCTGAGCGTATGGTCATCGGCGCAGGCAGCATCGACTGTGAGGCTGCCGGAAGTATAACAGTAAGTCAGGGTCAATGCTTCCGGCTGGCCGGTTATTTGCGGCGGAGATGTGGGGGTCGGGGTGAGCTCTGCTTCGCCGCTTCCGTCGTTTGTCGTGACGGTGTATTTCGCTTCGTCGCTTGTGAAGCTTTTGGCGTCTCCCCTGCCGTTAAGGCCGTCGGTGAACACGCCGGGAGCCTTCATTGTGACGCCTATATTCGCGTCGGCGTCCAGTTCTCCGGTGACGGTCAGCTTCTTCCCGCTTAAAAGATAGACGTTATAGGGAGTACCGCCGTTTTGCTTTACGCTGCCGCTTATTACAGGCGCGCCGGAGATTTTCATGCTGCTGCCGCTGAGGAGCAGATACACCGCGCCGAAGTTGGTGGTTTTGTTGTTTTCTATCCTGCCGCCGGTCATGGTACAGCTGCTGTTGTTTATCTGGACGATCATGCTGCCGGAATTATCGGTGATGCTTCCGCCGGACATGGTGAAGGAGCCGTTGTTTCTCGCACTTACGCCGGAAACTGTGCCGGTATTTCCGGTAATGCTGCCACCCTTCATCGTAAAGGAACCGCCGTCGATGTAAACGCCGTCGCCTGCGGTGGCCTTGCTTCCCGTTATGGTGCCGCCCTCAAGGGTAAATTCCCCCGCGGCGCCCACGTAAACGCCGCCGCCGTAGTTATCGTATCTGCCGGCGTTGTACTGGTTGTTGCCGCCGGTGATCTTGCCGGTCTTTTCTGCGCTGCTGTCGGTTATGGTAAGGGCGCCTTCCACCTTGATGACGCAGCCGTTGCTCCTCGCGCTGTCCAGCTTGCGGTCGATGGTAAAGCCGTTGAGGTCAAGGGTGACGCTTACGTCCTTGGGAACGGTGAGAGGGCTGTTGTCATAAGCGCTGTCACCGGAAAAGTCGGGAGAGACGCTGCCCTCCAGCTTGATTTCCCCTCCCTGTTCCATTTTTCGTGCCAGAAGCGCCCAGTCGGAGGCGCTCCGCCACTGGGCGTAGAGGTCAAGATCCTCCGTCAGCTTCACGGAAGCCTTGTCGGTGTAAACCGTGCCCGGGTTTGTCTCCGTGGGCTTCGCCTCCGTGTTCCAGCAGACAAAGACGAGATCGCCGTTTGTGAAGGTGTTGGCGTTCAGGGCAGTTTCCGTGTTGTAGGGTACGGTCTGGCCGGCCGTCGTCTCCGGGTCAGAGCCGTCATTTTTGTGGAAGGTGACGGTGACGCTCTCGGGAGTCCTGACCGAAAGCTGGACTTCGCCGGAATCTCTGACGTCGAGCTTGAAGCTATTATCGTCACTTACGAAATTTTCCTTCGCGCCGTTGTCTTTAAGGCCGGCAGTGAATACCACGGGATCGCCCTCCATCTGAGTGGTGACGCCGATGACGGCTTTTTCATCCAGGGGCGCGGTTATATTAACAGGCGTGCCGCCGGACAAATAGACGTTGTTGGCCATGTCGCCTGCGGTGTTGCCTATGATTATAACGCTGCCGGATAAATTCAAGGTAACGTTTTTGCCGTTGTATATGCCGCCGCCGTTGCCGCCGCTTTCCTCGATAATACCCGCCTGATTATTCTCAAAGCGGCAGTTTTTTATCGTAATGACGCTGTTGTTATAAATGACGCCGCCGCTGTTTCCGGCTTCGTTATAGCTGAAGAGAGAATTGTTGATAATGGCAGTGGCTTCATCGGAATTGTAAACTCCTCCGCCGTTTAACGCCCTGTTTTTCGTTACAGTGACGCCGTCTAAGGTGATGGCCGCGCCCTCGGCGTTAAAAACCGCGCCGCCGTTCCCGTTGTTATATGCGCCGGTCAGGGTACCGTTCTTGATGATCAGGGTGCCTTTATTAAGTATGATAAGGCCGTCGCTCACCGGCTTCTCCGCTTTGGCAAGACCTCGGTCTATGGTGTGGACGTTTAAGTCCAAAGTCACTTTGACATCCTTGGGGATTTCAAGTACCTTGTCCCCCTCGGACCATGTTATGTCGGATAAGAGCTTTATATCTCCTCCCTTATTGAGAGCGTCTGCAAGGCCGCTCCAGGCGGAGACCTCCATCGGGGCAGGAGCGGATTCCTCCACAACTATAGTCCCCGCCGTCAGGCAGACGCTGCTGCTGATGTTGCTTCCATTGCCGTCGAACGCCCGGAACAGATCGTCAACGGACACGGTATAGCTCTTTGCAGCGGTGCCTTCCGGGACCTCCACATTAAGAGTGAACACGACCGCCCCATCGTCGGCCGCGACACCGTCGCCTTTAGAGTTTACGAAGCACAGATGAAGACCTGCGTCGGAGGTCTTGCTGAGAATATCGGCGTTATACGCCGCTGTTTTTTCCGAAACTCCGGAGATTTTCAGCGGGCTGTCTGTTTTAAGCGTCATATCCATAGCAGATAAGGCAAGCCCGGCGTTTGAAGCATCATTGACAACTACTTTCAGCTGGACTGTTGAGCCGGGAACGGCTTTGACTGTCGGAAAGCTGAGCCCGATCATGCCTTCTTCAAGCTCGCCGGCGCTTTGATTTCCGGTGGGCCGGGCGGGCGTCTGGCCGTTCAGGCTCGCCTCCGCTCCTGCAAGATATTTCTGTATTACCAGAGCGTCATTTTCATCCAAGACGGCTTCGTCTTTAAGGTTTATTACGTCGGCGTTGATTTTGCCGTCATTTTTCATATTGTACGCCGAAGCGTCATTCAGCCACTTTCTGAGGACCACCACGTCCGCCATGTCCACTTTGCCGTCGCAGTTTGCGTCGCCGCAGAGCATCGTACTGCCGCCTTCAAATAACGTCACCGCTTCCCCGGTGTATTTATGGGCATCGAGTGATCCAGAACCGGGCCATATCTCCTCCTTCGTGCCAAGGGCAAGCGCCGGTATGGGCAGGAGCGAAACACACATCAAAAGCGATAAAACAAAGCTCAGAATCCTTTTGGTTTTCATAACAGCAGCCTCCTGTAAGAGCTTATTGAACGCGCAGCGAAATGCTCACAGTATTATAGGATAATTATAATATCAAAATGGTTAAAATACAATATTTTTACAGATCAAATGCCGGATCGGAAATCGCCTTCGCGGGCAACGGGAAAACATGCCGACCTCTGCCGGAGAAACGGGTCATTTTTTGTTGTGTTTTAAATAAGATTTTTGTATAATATAAAGGAAGCTGAACAAAGCAGCCGCAAGAGACTCATATTTGAAAGGACACGTGCGATCATGCCGGCAGGAGCATTCGGAGGCCTGGGCCCCCGCGGTCATCTAACTGAGGAAGAGAAAGCGCACAGGCCGAGGGTGACCAAGGCGCTTATTTTGCGCATCAGCAGCTATCTGAAACCCTATTGGCTGCAGTTTTTGTTTGTCTTTCTTGCCATACTGCTCTCTGCTGCCATAGGACTACTGCCCTCCATCATCACCGGGCAAATAGTTGACCACGCCCTTATAGACCGCAATCTGACCGAGCTTATAAAGCTGTGTCTGGCCGCTCTCGGCGCCATTGCCGTCAGCCAGATAATCGGCCTGGCGGAAAACTACATAAACTCCTGGATATCCCAGCGGGTTATCTTCGATATGAAAAACCAGATGTACAGTCATCTGCAGCAGATGCCCCACGCCTTTTTCACCTCTGAAAAGCAGGGCGACATCATCACCCGCATGAACACCGACATCGGCGGCGTGAGCACCGTCATCAGCAGCACGCTGACAAACATCGTGAAAAACGTCGCCACAATCGTCACCACGACCATCGCCCTTTTCACTCTGAACTGGCAGCTGGCAATCGTGGGAATGCTTATAATCCCGCTGCTCATACTCCCCACCCGGATCGTGGGCAACACCCGCTTTCGCCTGCTTACGGAAAGCCAGGCCAAAAACGACGAAATGAACCAGATCATCAACGAGACACTGAGCGTCAGCGGCTCCATGCTGGTAAAGCTCTTCACCCGGGAAAAGGAGGAATACTCGAACTTTGAGCGGGTGAACGGCGAGGTCATGAAGATCTCCTTAAAGGAGGCCCGCAGCGGCAGGTGGTTCTTCGTCGTCATGGGCATGTTCACCCAGGTGGGCCCGCTGCTCATATATCTGGCCGGCGGACTTATCATGCTGAAGGCAACGGGCTCCGTTCTCAGCGTCGGCACCATAACGGCTACCGTGGCGCTGGTGAACAGGCTTTACCGCCCGGTGGAATCCCTTTTGAACGTGGGAGTGGATTTCACCCGCTCTTTGGCTCTGTTCACCAGAATATTCGATTATCTCGACCGCCCCATAACCATAAAGTCCCCCGAAAACGGCTCCAGGCCCGATCTGGCCCGTAAGGATATCGTTTACGACCACGTGGTTTTCAGTTACGACCCGGAAAAGCCGCTTTTGACCGACATAAATTTCACTGTCCCCGGCGGAAAAATGTACGCCATAGTCGGCCCCTCCGGCAGCGGCAAGTCAACGGTTGTCAACATGCTGCCACGGCTGTACGATGTTACCGGCGGCAGCGTTTCCGTGGGCGGTGAGGATGTGCGGGACATTGACCTGGGCTGGCTGCGTTCCCAGATAGGCGTCGTGACCCAGGAGACTTACCTGTTCAACGGCACCATTCTGGACAACCTGCGCTACGCCCGGGCGGACGCCTCCATGGAGGAGATCGAGGAGGCCTGCAAAAAGGCCAGCATCCACGATTTTATCATGAAGCAGCCCCACGCCTACGAAACGGAGGTGGGCAACAGAGGCTTAAAGCTCTCCGGCGGCGAAAAGCAGAGGCTTTCAATCGCCCGGGTCATCCTGAAGGATCCGAAGATCCTTATCCTTGACGAGGCCACCTCCGCTCTGGACTCCATTTCCGAAAACGCCATACAGGACGCTCTGGAATCCATGATGCAGGGGCGCACCAGCATCGTTATCGCCCACAGGCTCTCCACGATACTAAAAGCGGACCGAATTCTGGTGGTCGCGGACGGCAGGATCGCCGAACAGGGCAGCCACGAGGAGCTGCTTAACCGGAACGGCGTTTACAGGGAGCTTTACGAGACCCAGTTCCGCACCGTAATCAGCTATGAGACGGGCAGCAGGGACGGGCAGTTCGACATCGGAATGCTCTCCTCGGAATTCAATGTCCGCCGCATCACGGAGGCGGAGATAAGCGAGGTGTACCGGCTTTACCGGGAAAACCGACGCTACTACAGAAATCAGAACACAAAGCCCAGCCGGCGGGACCTTACGGAGGTCATCAGCGAAGTGCCGGAGGGCACGGCCCCCGAGTGCAAGCATTTCGTGGGCTTTTACGACAGCGAGGAGAGACTTACGGCCATACTCGACCTAATCACCGGCTACCCGGAGAAGGACGACGCCTTCATCGGCTGGTTCATGGTGGACGCCGGCAGGCAGAGGCAGGGCATAGGCTCCCAGATATTCGCCGACGTGCGCGCCGCCATGAGCGGCCAGGGCTTTGATTTCCTCTCTGTGGGCGTATCCCGGGAAAACACCGACGCCATAGACTTCTGGCAGAAGCAGGGCTTCACATTTTCCGGCAGGGAGATGGAGTGGAGCGGCCGCAGCGTAGCTCTTATGGAGCGGAGCATATAAGCGTAGTTTTTGCCGGGTAATCACGAATAATTATTGATTACAAAGCTTTTCTCTGCTATAATACTTAAAAATTAGATTTATAAACAAGCAACAGGAAGGAAGATAATATGACTATCAACAAAACTCAGAACGGCACGGCGCTGCTCATAGAACTGGAGGGGCGGCTGGAGACCATTACGGCGCCGGAACTGGAAAAGGAGCTGCAAAGCTGCCTTGACGGCGTCACGGAGCTGACCTTTGATTTCAAAAACCTGGACTATGTCTCCTCCGCCGGACTTCGCGTACTGCTCTCCGCCCAGAAGAAAATGGCAAAGCAGGGCTCGATGAAAATCAAAAACGTCAACGATCTGGTCATGGAGGTATTCAGCTGCACCGGCTTTACGGATATTCTGACCATTGAGTAAAAGGAGGGTATGAAATGAGAAGCGATTATATCGTTGTTTCCAGCGACGGCAGCAACATGGACAAGGTCATGCAGGAGACCGAAAAGGTCGCCGTTTACAAGGAGCTGTCCAAGAACGGCGCACTTCACCTCCGGCTCCTGACGGAGGAAATGCTGGGCATGATGCGCTCCATAGCAGGCAAGACCGACGCCTGTTTCTGGATAGAGGACGAGGACGGCGTCTTCCAGCTCCACCTGCAGGCGGACACCTATATCGATCTCGAGCAGAGGAAAAAACTCATCTCCACCTCCTAAAGCGGCAAAAACGAGGCCTCCAAGGGCCTCATGGGCAAGATACGCTCGTTTTTCGAGCCGGTGGAGGACGTGCCGGTGTTCATCGACCCCACCTACGATCCCTCGGGTGTTTTCCTTATGTGGTCGCTGAGCGATTATCAGAGCAAGATACAGTCTGAAATGGAGCGCAAAAGCGAAGGTGCGGACGAGGCCTGGGACGAGCTGGAAAAGTCAGTCGTCTCCAACGTTGCCGACGATATAAAGGTCAGCATCTCCGGCCACCAGGTGGAAATGATCATTTATAAAAAGATTACCGCTTAAAGACAGAACAGAATGAAAAAGCGTCTCTTCATGGAAGAGGCGCTTTTTTAGTTTGGACTTCCCGCGGAAAGGAAAAAAGTATGAAGATTAAAAAAGCAATTATTGTATTCTTGGTATAAGTGTGGTAAAATAAACCTGCGACACAAATCTAATATTGTTACCGCTTAGGCTAATAATACCTAAGACAAGGTCGGTTTTTGTCTTTTGGCAAAAACGCAGCTCCTATTCTGGCCTTGTTTTAGGTAACAGAGATTTGTGTCGCAGCAAATGGAGTCGCGTTTTTCGTGGCGCGGCTTCGGCTGCGCCACTTTTTATTTTTTTGGAGGTAAAACAATGAAAAAAGCAATCACAATTCTATTGGCGCTGTTGATGGTATTGTCGCTTGCTGCCTGCGGTGATGATAGTTCGACAACAAACACATCTGCGGCAACTTCAACGGAGAACACGCCAGCAACCGAGACAGCAGGTCAATCTAACACTGAAATTACATTGCTTAATGTAGGCGATACTGCTCAAGGTGATATTTGCGATGTGACAGTAACATCAGTGGAATATGTGGATAAAATCGAAAATGGGCTTCTATTTCATATGTGGAGTCCAGCAGAGCAAACGAATTATCAGGATGTTACCGCTGAAACAGGATACTCAATAATAAAAATATCATATCGTTTCGATTATAAGGGAAAAGAGCGTGGGGTTTTCCCCT
>JAFYCQ010000217.1 GCA_017539635.1 Oscillospiraceae bacterium | reverse complement strand
GGCAGAAAAAAGAGGCGAGCACGTTCCCGGCTTTCTGATAGCCAGCATAACCGGCGCCTGCAACCTCCACTGCGCCGGCTGCTACGCCCGGGGCATCAATTCAACGTCGGACACCCCGCCCTCCTGTCAGCTCACCGGGGAGGAGTGGCTCGACATTTTCCGGCAGGCGCAGGAGCTGGGCATCAGCTTCATCCTGCTGGTCGGCGGCGAACCCCTTTTGCGCCGTGATGTCCTGGAGGCGGCGGCGAGCGTTAAAAATATCATGTTCCCCGTTTTTACCAACGGCACCTACATTGACGGGGCGTATCTTGACCTCTTCGACAAATGCCGGAACATCGCGCCCGTTCTGAGCCTTGAGGGCGGCCGGGAGGCCACGGACAAGCGCCGGGGCGAGGGGATGTACGACGTGATTTCCGGCAGCATGCTGAAATTTAAGGCGCGTGGCCTGCTTTTCGGCGCCTCCGTCACCGTCACCACGGAAAACCTCCGGGAGGTGACATCAAAGGAGTTTATAGCCTCTCTGACGGGATCGGGCTGCAAAACGCTGTTTTACATCGAGTTCGTGCCCGTTAAGGAGGAGGACAGGCGATTGGCTCCCGGAGATAAAGAGAGAGACTACATGGAAAAGGCGGTGGAGGAGCTGCGCCGGGAAAATCCCGGCCTTCTCATCCTGTCCTTCCCCGGAGACGAGCTGGCCCTCGGCGGCTGCATGGCGGCGGGGCGGGAATTTTTCCACATAAACTCCGCCGGCGGCGCGGAGCCCTGCCCCTTTTCCCCGTTTTCGGATATAAACGTAAAAAACACCTCCCTGAAAGAGGCCCTGGCCTCAGAGCTGTTCGTCAAGATCCGTGACGCGGGCCTGCTGCTGGGCGAACACAAGGGCGGCTGCGTTCTGTATGACAAGCGGGAACAGGTGCGGGAATTATTATACTAATATCTGATCAAAAGCATTAATTCGTGACGGTCTTTATTGCGCCATGCCGCGTTATCCGCCTTGTCAATACATAAAGTATTACCTGCGGCGGCTGCCTTGCCTGACACAATAAATCCTCGCCCCTCGGTTAAATCTTTCAATCAGATATTAGTATTAAAGGAGTGTTGAGCATGAGTATTCTGGTCACATATTTCAGCGCCCAGGGCACCACGGCAAAGGTCGCCAGGGACCTGGCCGAAAGACTTGGGGCGGACATTTACGAGATAACCCCCGAAAAGCCCTACACCGCGGCGGATATACGCTTCGTAAACCCCTTCGCCCGGTGCAACAGGGAAAAGTTCAGCGGACTTAACGCCGCGGTCTCCGGGACTGTGGAGAATTTTGCCGATTACGACACCGTCTGTATCGGCTTTCCCATCTGGTACGGCTGCGCGCCGAAGATCGTGGATGTGTTCTGCGACGGCTATGACTGGAGCGGGAAAAAGGTCTTCCTCTTCGCCACCTCCGGCGGCGGGGCCTTCGGAAAGACGGCGGAAAAGCTCTCTCCCCACTTAAAGGGCGCGGAAATCATTTCCGGCGTCCGGGTGAAAAGCGGCGAAGAGGCCTTTGCGGAGTTCAATAAATAAAGGAGCGCAGCAATGCTTGGAGTATGCCTGCTTTTTGTTGGGATCGTGCTGATAAATAACGGCGTCTGCAGTCTTCTCAGGGTTGACCCGAAGGCCTCGGCGGTGATGAACGTCTTTGTGGGATTTTTGTCTCTGTTCATCAATTTCGTCTCCATCGTCCAGGGGAATTACTACGGCGCGGGCGCGGGGCTGCTGTTCGGCTTTACCTATCTCTTCATAGCCGCCTGCAATATTTTCCGGCTGGACACGAGACCCTTTGCCGTGTTCTCCTCCTTTGTGGCGGTGAACGCCGTGGTTTTCGGCATCGTGGAGGGCATTACCGGCATCGTGTCGCTGGGGCTCACTCCGGACTGGCGCTGGGCGGCAATATGGTGGCTCTGGGCCATTCTCTGGGGCAGCGCGTTTTTCACTGACATTCTTAAAAAGGACCTGGGGAAATTCGTCCCCTGCCTCCAGATCGCGGAGGGGGTCATAACCGCCTGGGTGCCGGGAGTTTTGCTGCTTCTGAAGCTCTGGTGACAAACAATGGAAAAAAGAAAGGAATCTGAAAAATGAAAATCAACGTGCATTTCTATTGCAGCAGGATAGTGGGCAAGGCCCGGGAGGGCGAGTATGAGGTGCCGGAGGGCGCCGACATCGCAGCTGTGATGCAGGCCGCCGCCGATGAAAACGGCACCTTTATTGAGGATTACATGAAATACCTCACCTTCGTCAGAAACTCAAAGGCCGCCCCGGCCGATACGGTTTTGTCCGACGGCGACAGGCTCACCGTACTCATGCAGGCCTACGGAGGCTGAGCCATGCTTTTTCCCGACAGATACCAGCGAAACGCCGTCTCGGTAACGGCGGAGGAGCAGGAGATATTAAAAAACGCCTCCGTGCTCGTGGCCGGCTGCGGAGGCCTGGGGGGCTACGTCATCGAGCTTCTGGCCCGCGTGGGCGTGGGCAGCATAACCGGCGTGGACGGGGACGTTTTCCAGCCCTCAAACCTTAACCGCCAGCTCTTTTCAAAGGAGAGCAACATAGGCTCCTCAAAGGCTGAGGCGGCGATGATCCGGGTGGCGGAAATAAACAGCGATGTGAGCTTTACCGCCGTCTGCGGAATGCTTACAGAGGAAAACGCCGACGCTCTCCTCTCCGGAAAGAGCGTCGCGGTGGACGCTCTGGACAATGCGGAATCCCGGCTTCTTCTGGCCAGGGCCGCCGGAAGAGCCGGCATACCCATGGTGCACGGGGCAATTTCCGGCTGGCATACCAGAATTTATACCGTTATGCCCGGCGACGGGCTTTTGGAGGCGCTTTTCGCCGGGGGCGGCACCGGCGCCGAAAAAATCTTAGGCAATCTCCCCTTTACGGCCGCCCTGTGCGCATCTCAGCAGGCCGCCGAGACGGTGAAGCTCATACTCGGCAAGGGCGATACCGCCGCGGGGCGGATCATAGAGACAGATCTTCTGGACATGACCTTTGAGGAAATCAAATTGAGGTGACCTACATGAAAAACGAAAGTAAAAAGACCTTGAGCACTGAGGATATCCTTCAGGCTCTCGACTCCTGCTATCAGTTTGCCGTCAAAGGCATCGGGCGTGTCAGCCCGTCGGTCAGGGCACTGGCCCAGGACTATCTTGACAAGTCCCCCGACCAATACACTGCCGCGAAAAAAATGATAAACAACCAGGTACTTAAATGCTCCACCTTCGGCTTTATTACCGGCTTCGGCGGATTTATGACCCTCCCCGTGACCGTTCCGGCCAACGTGGGCAGCGTTCTGTATGTGCAGATGCGCATGATCGCCTGCACTGCGTGGATGGCGGGCTTCGACCCCGACAGCGAGGGCGTAAGGACTATGGTCTATGCCTGCCTGGCCGGCGTTAAGGTTGACCGCATCATTAACCGACTGGGGTCGAAATTCGGAGAAAAGGTCGCCGTCAACATCATCAAAAAGATACCCGGCAGCGTGCTGGCCGGGATAAACCGCCGCGTGGGCCTCAGACTTCTGGCCAGAGTCGGCGAAAAGGGCATTTCAAACGTCTGGAAGCTGGTGCCGGGCGTCGGCGCCGTCATCAGCGGCGGCTTTGACTTTGTGGACACCAGCGTTATCGGCGAGCGGGCATACAAGTGGTTCATGAAAAGCGACTTTTCATACGGAACTGAAAAAGACGACGAGGAAGACGCCTTCCCGCCTGAGCAGGAAGAGGACGGCGGAGAAGAATAACCCGGTCATCTTTATCAGGAGGTGCTGTCATGCAGTTCAAAATGATCCACGAAAACTACAACGTCGCGGACTTGGAGCGGTCGCTTAAATTCTATGACCAGGCGCTGGGCCTTAAGGAAAAGCGCCGCAAAACGGCGGCGGACGGGTCTTTCATCATCGTGTATATCGGAAACGACGCCGGGGATTTCGAGCTGGAGCTGACCTGGCTTCGGGATCACCCTCAGCCCTACGATTTAGGCGAAGTGGAATTTCACCTGGCGTTCCGGGCCGACGACTTCCGGGCGGCCCATGCCCTGCACGAAAAGATGGGCTGCATCTGCTTTGAAAACCCTTCCATGGGCATTTATTTCATCACAGACCCCGACGGGTACTGGCTGGAAATAATCCCGTCGAATGATTAAAAGTTCGTAAGAAACCGGAGGCTTGTCCATGTCGCGATTCGTTGCCTTTGATGTGGAAACACCCAACAGGCTGAACAACAGAATGAGTGCCATAGGCATAACGGTCATTGAAGACGGGGAAATAAAGGACAGCTTCTTTTCCCTTGTCGACCCCGAGCAGCCCTTTGACAGCTTCAATACATATCTGACGGGGATCAGCGAGGAGACCGTCTGCGGCGCGCCGACCTTTCCCCAACTCTGGCCGCAGATAGAGCCGTATTTATCTTCCGGGCTTTTGACCGCCCACAACGCGGTCTTTGATATGTCCGTCCTTAAAAAATGCCTCCGGGGGTACGGCATAGACTGGAAGCCTTACGTCCGGTATGTGTGCACGGTGCAGATGGGCAGACGCCTGCTGCCGGGCATGGGGCACAAGCTGGATGAGCTGTGTTTTTATTACGGCATCGAGCTTGACCACCACCAGGCGGCCAGCGACAGCCGCGCCTGCGCGGAGATACTCCTCCGGTATCTGGAAGCGGGCGCGGATATTAAGAAGCATATAAGAACATACTCATTTATGAAATGATAAAGCTGACTGAGAATTATTTCCCGGAGCTCTGAAAAGTATGATCAAGCCAATAACGAAAGACCCGATATTTCTGGCGCAGAAGTCGTCCCCCGCCACGGCGGAGGATCTGTCTGTCGCCCAAGACCTGCTGGATACCCTCACCTCCCACAGGGAGAGCTGCGTGGGCATGGCGGCGAACATGATAGGCATAAACCGCCGGATAATCGTTTTCGACAACGAGGGCGCGTATATGACAATGTTCAACCCGGAGATCGTCAAAACCTCCGGCCCCTTTGAGGCGGAGGAGGGGTGCCTTTCCCTCCCGGGGACACGAAAAACAAAAAGATACCGCACCATAAAGGTACAGTATCAGAACGAGCGATTTCAGATCCGGCTGAAAACCTTCACTGGTTTTCCGGCCCAGATAATCCAGCACGAGATCGACCACTTGAACGGGATATTGATTTGAAGAGGTTTTTTTATGCCGAAAGAAGAAGCCAAAACCCAACTCCCCCTCTGCTGCCGGGAGTGTGAAGCCGATACAGAGCATGAACACGATTGCCGCAGCTGCGATCACGCCGTAGAAAGGTGGCTTATCGACCCGCCCGACAGGATACAGCTGTGCAAAATGCTGAAGCATCAGGCGATAAAGCGTTTTACGCAGGAGCTCAAATAGCCGGAAGCTTTTGGGCATTATGAGAGAAAAAAGCACGGTGATTCTATCAAGATCACCGTGCTTTTTTGGTCCGAGTATTCATAACGGACTCAGAAATAAAAAACTACATAAGCAGCCGACATGCATATTCAAGCCTTATAAATCAACGTTTTCGCGCATTAGACTCCCATACAAATTCAGTATTGAAATACGTAATCCATGACGCGTTCAGCCGTATGATAGCTGACCCTACATATTCGTTGTACGCATAAAGAGAAAACTACGATATGCCAAGACAAAGGAAGAATGCGAGGCGCTGCTGGAGAAGATGATTGCCGAGGTGCGTGAGCGGATCAAAGAAGAGAAGCTGCGGAAGAAAACGGAAGCGACTGCAGGAGAATAAGGATTTCTCAAAGGAGGTTGTACCCATTTTGTATGCGCAACCTCTTTTCTCACCTAAACACTACAAGTAACTGCGTCACAGTAAACAAAG
>JAFYCQ010000015.1 GCA_017539635.1 Oscillospiraceae bacterium | reverse complement strand
CTCTCCTCCCATAAGATCTCTGTGGGCCGAGAGCTTTTTGACGGCGCCCTCCAGCTGCCGGACGTTGGCTGTCATGTTCTCGGCGACGTACTCCACCACGTCGTCCGTGAGGATAAGGCCGAGCTGCGCTGATTTGTTTCTGACAATGGCAGCTCTCGTCTCAAAGTCCGGGGGCTGTATATCGGCGATAAGGCCGGATTCAAAGCGGCTTTTCAGCCTGTCGGCCAGAAGTGTGATGTCGTTGGGCGGACGGTCGGATGTGAAGACTATCTGCTTGTTTGCCTCATAAAGGGTATTGAAGGTGTGGAAAAATTCCTCCTGCGTGCCCGCCTTGCCGGAAATGAACTGTATATCGTCCATAAGGAAAAGGTCTGCTCTGCGGTATTTCTCCCGGAACTCGATATTTTTTCCCGTCTGAATGGCGGTTATAAGCTCGTTCGTGAAGTCGTCGCCCTTTACGAAGACGATGTAATACTCCGGGTGCAGCTTCTGCACCTGGTGGCGTATGGCGTAGAGAAGATGGGTCTTGCCCAGGCCTGAGTCGCCGTAAATGAAAAGCGGGTTAAAGTTTTTCGTCTGTCCCTCGGCCACGGCCTTGGCGGCGGCGTGGGCGAATTTGTTTGAGCTGCCCACGATGAAGTTTTCAAAGGTAAATTCTCCGCTGTCCTCCCGGCTCTCGTTTTTTAAGCCGGAGGTCCTGTAATTGTTCATCTGGGCGTCGCCCAAAAACAGCACTTCTATATCTGCGGCGAAAAGCTGCTTTAAGGCGTCGCGCACGTACTGGATGAACATTTTTTCGATCATATCGGTCCGAAACTCGGAGGGGGAATATACTATAAGCTTGTTGTCCGTAAGCTCTACCGGCTGGCATTCGCCGAACCAGGTGCTTATGGCAATGGGCGTAAGCTGCTCTCCCATTATATCCAGGACGCTTTTCCATACGTCCGAAACTGAATTCATCAGCATAAGCTCCTTTCCGAGGAAACACTCGTAATATTGTACCAAATTCTTGTGGCTTTTTCAAGCTATACATATTTAAAAAACAAGAATATTACTGAAAAAACAGATACCGCGCCGGATAAGGGCGCGGTATCTCAAGAAGAATCATACATTTTCGCTCCCCCTTTTCGTTGCTTTTCAACAACGGTGGAGAAAGGGGGATATTTTGCACGTTTCCGTGCAAGGGAGTTATTATTATTTCATTAGATTGCAGACCAGGTCGGTAAATTCCGCCGGGTCGTCGGGCATGATGCCGCTCATCAGCTCAGCCTGGGCGTAAAGGAGCTTTGCGTAGTTAGCCGCCTTGTCCTTGTCCTCGGCATAGGCCGCCTTTAAGGATTCGAACACCGGGTGGGCAGGATTGATCTCCAGCACCCGCTCAGCCTTGATGTGCTCGGACTCCATGGCGCCGGCGGCGATGAAATTCCGCTCCATTTCGATGGACACGGGGCCCTTGGCCGTGAGGCACACCGGGTGCTTTATGAGCTTGGAGGAAAGGCGTGTCTCCACGATCTTTCCGCCCAGAGCTTCCGTTACAAAGGAGAGAAGCTCGCTGTTTTCCTCCCCTGTCTTTTTGAGTTCCTCTTTTTCCTCCTTGGTTTCGAGGCCCAGATCCTCATCGCTTATGGACTTGAACTCTTTTTCGCCGTATTTGCCTAAGATGTTCACCAGAAATTCATCTATATGGTCAGTCATGCAGAGAATGTCGTAGCCGCGATCCCTCACCGGCTCGCCCTGGGGCAGGGCCTTGGCGGCGGCGTAGGTGTCGGCGCAGGCGTAATAGATATACTTCTGGGATTCCGGCATGGCGGCAATGTAGTCGTCAAGGCTGGTGAGGCAGTCGGTGTTTTCCGTTCTGAACATGAGCAGAGGAGCCAGCTCGTCCTTTCTCATGCCGTAGTCATCCACGGCGCCGTATTTGAGCTGCAGGCCGAAGTTCTTGAAGAAGTTCTCATATTTCTCCGGCTCGCCTAACTTCATGCGCTCCAGCTCGGATTTGACCTTCTTTTCCAGGTTATTGGCTATCACCTTGAGCTGTCTGTCGTGCTGGAGCATCTCGCGGGAGATGTTGAGAGAAAGGTCGGGGGAATCCACCACGCCTCTTACAAAGCGGAAGCACTCGGGCAGTATATCGGCGCACTTTTCCATTATCATGACGCCGTTTGAGTAGAGCCGCAGGCCCGGCTCATAGGCCTTGGTATAGTAGCCGTAGGGGGCCTTTCCGGGTATGAAGAGAAGGGCCTTGTAGCTTACCGTTCCCTCGGCGTTTACCCGGATGATGGAGGCCGGGTCCTCTGTGGCGAAGAAGGTGTCCTTGAAGAATGTATTGCAGTCCTCGTCCGTGACCTCGTTCTTGGGCCGCTGCCAGATGGGCACCATGCTGTTTACCGTCTCGTCACCCAGCTTTATGGGCCAGCGGATGTAGTCGGAATACTTCTTTATGAGACCCTTGAGCCTGTACT
>JAFYCQ010000216.1 GCA_017539635.1 Oscillospiraceae bacterium | reverse complement strand
CTGCTTAAATCCATTTTACATTACCCCCTTAAAACTGCTCCAAGAAGCGCACGTCGTTTTCAAAAATGAGCCGCAGGTCGCTTATCTTGTAGTGGCCCATGGCCATTCTCTCCAGGCCCATGCCAAAGGCCCAGCCGGAATAGACCTCGGGGTCGATGCCGCAGCTGGCCAGGACCTTGGGGTGTATCATGCCGGCGCCCAAAAGCTCTATCCAGCCCTCGTCCTTGCAGGTGGGGCAGCCGCGGCCGTGGCACTTGTGGCACTGGATGTCCACCTCGCAGGAGGGCTCGGTGAAGGGGAAGTGGTGGGGACGGAAGCGGGTGACGCTCTCTTCGCCGTAAAGCTGCTTTACTACGGCGTCAAGAGTGCCCTTTAGGTCCGCCATGGTGATGCCCTTGTCGATGGCCATGCCCTCTATCTGGTGGAACATGGGGGAGTGGGTGGCATCTACCTCGTCCTTCCGGTAAACTCTGCCGGGGGCCAGGATGCGGATGGGGGGCTTGTGGGTCTCCATGGCGTGTATCTGCATGGGAGAGGTCTGGGTGCGCAGGAGTATGGAGGCGTCTTCGGTGAAGTAGAAGGTGTCGCTCCACTCGCGGGCCGGGTGTCCCTCCTCCACGTTGAGGCGGGTGAAGTTATACTCTGCCAGCTCCACTTCCCGGTCCTCCAGTATCTCAAAGCCCATGCCGATGAAAACGTCCTTGACCTGGTCCAGAACGGAGTACATGGGGTGCTTTTTGCCTATCTTCGGGGCTGAGCCGGGGATAGTCACGTCCACGGCCTCGGCGCGAAGCCGCATTTCAAGAGCCTTTTCCGAGAGCTCCCGCGCCCTTTCTTCAATGGATTTTTCCAGCTCTGCCCTGACTTCGTTGGCAAGCTGCCCGATGACGGGGCGCTCGGCAGCCGGCAGACCGCCCATCTGCTTTAATATAGCGGTTATTTCTCCCTTTTTGCCGAGATATTTTACCCGCAGGGCGTCAAGCTCCGCGCCGCCGGCGCTTTCAAGGGCGCTCATGGCCTCGCTTTTAAGCGCGGCGAGGGTCTCTCTCAAGTCCATATATAAAACCTCCAAATGTTATTTTGCCAATAAAAAATAGTCCTCCATCCCGCAAATCGGGACGAAAGACTGCTTCCGCGGTACCACCCGGATTCGGCACAAGGGCCGCCCTTTATAAGGCTGTAACGGCGCCTGCCGCCGGTGATTGGCCGGAGCTCCCGGGCGAACTGAACGCTTTAAGCACAGGGCGCTTTCAGCCGGCGACGCCCCTCTCTGTCGAACCCATAATAAGCGTTATCTTCCCGTTCATGGCTTTTTGCGTGATACTAAATCACATTTATACCACACGTCGGAGAAAAATGCAAGAAAAATCGTCTTCCGTGTTGATTTATGGTGTTTTGGCATTATAATAACAGTATAATACGTTAAGGAGCCGTGTCATGAAAGTCGTAGAAAGCGGCGATTTCAGCCTTCCCAAAAGAGATCAGGACACCCACAAGGGGGATTACGGCAAGTGCCTCATTTTAGCCGGCAGCGTGGGCTATACCGGAGCTGCCTCCATGGCTGCCCACGCCGCAGTCCGGACGGGGGCGGGGATAGTTTTCTTAGGCGTTCCCCAGCCCATATACGAAATCGAGGCGGTGAAAAACGACGAGGCCGTGGTTTTCCCTCTGCCCTCGGAGGAGGGCAAGGTTTCAAAGGAGGCCTCGGCGGAAATCGCGGAAAGACTGAAAAAATGCGACGTCTGCCTCATAGGCCCCGGCCTGGGCTGGTCTCCAAAGGTTGACGGCGTGGTTTTCGACGTGGTAAGAAACAGCCCGGTGCCCCTTGTATTGGACGCCGACGGCATAAACGCAGTTTCCTCGAATATAAATGTTCTCAGAGAGGCGAAAAGCCGCCCTGTTGTAGTCACCCCCCACGAGGTGGAGTTTGCCCGCCTGGGCGGGGATATCAAGACTTACGGCAGGGAAAAGGCCGCTGCCGTATTTGCCAAAGACACGGGCTGCATAGTTGTTCTGAAGGGTCACCGGACCGTAACCGCCTTCCCGGACGGGGAGACGTTCCTGAACACCACCGGCAACGCCGGAATGGTTAAGGGCGGCAGCGGCGACGTGCTGGCGGGGATGCTGGCGGCGCTCATAGGCCAGGGCATACCCCTCAAGAAGGCCGTGCCCATGGCCGTCTGGCTCCACGGCAGGGCCGGGGACATAGCGGCGGGCACCTGGGGCGAATACTCCATGACCCCCTGCGACATAATCGACAATATCGGAAACGCGATAAAGGAGATAGCTGACTGAAATGTTGAGACGGGCATTATTGCTTGTACTCACGATAATGACCGCCCTTGCCCTATCGGCCTGCGGGGCGGAAACGATGACGGAAAACACAGCCCAGCGGGTGCGCCGGGAGTTTTCCGAGGCCGAAAGCGTAACCATGAACGTGAAGATCACCGCCGATTACGGAGAAAGGGTCTATGACTTTGCCCTGCGCTTTACGGGGACGGAGAGTGCCTGCCGGATAGAGATCACCTCGCCTGAGGAGCTGAGGGGTCTTTCTGCCGTGACGGATGAGACGGGCGAGAGACTGGTATATGAGGGCGCGGCCTTTGAGACGGGAGGCCTTTTCGGGGACGGATCAACACCTGTTGCCGCCCTGCCGCTGATGATTAAGACCTGGAAGACCGGCTACGCATCAGAGAGATCGCGGGAAAACTTAAACGGCCGGCGCTTGTCGGCGCTGTCCTACGAGCTGGAGAGCGGGACGTTGAAAACCTGGTTTGACATTGATACGCTGCTGCCGGTAAAAACAGAGATAAGCGAAAACGGCCGTGTGGCGCTCACCGCCGTTTTCGGAAACGTTGCTTTGGAGTGAGGATAATGAGAGATACAGACAGAACCTGGGCTGAAATTGACATCGGGGCCATAACGGGAAATATGAAGGCCATGAAGGCAAAGCTTGACCCGGGAACGCTTTTCCTCGGAGTCGTCAAGTCCGACGCCTACGGCCACGGGGCCGTCCCCGTGGCAAAGGCGCTGGAAGAAAACGGCTGCGACTATCTGGCCGTGGCGACCCTGGGCGAGGCCGTCGAGCTGCGGGATGCGAAAATAGGCCTGCCCATACTGATTTTGGGCTTCACTGACCCCTCCTGTGCCGGGGTGCTGGCGGAAAAGGACATAACCCAGGCGGTGTCGAGCCTTGAAATGGCCCGGGAATTGTCGGAAAACGCCGTGAAGCTCAATAAGACGGTAAAGATCCACCTGGCCCTGGATACGGGTATGGGGAGATTCGGCGCCGTATGTCACGACGGCAGGGACGCTGCGGAGGAGTACTGCGAAATATTAAAGCTTCCGGGGCTTTTTCCGGAGGGTGTTTTCACCCACTTCGCCGTGTCGGACGAGCCCTGGGGCGGAGAGTTCACAAGGGCGCAGTACGAGGCCTTTACCGCCCAGACGGAAAAGCTGGAAAACCTTTCCGGCGTGAGATTTAAAATAAAACATTGCGCAAACAGCGGAGCAATGGTAAACTATACACATACACAGCTGAACATGGTGCGCCCCGGCATAGCCCTTTACGGCTGCTTCCCGGGGGCGGACAGGCAGGGCATCGCCCTTAAAGAGACCATGGAGCTGAAGACCCGGATAGCCCAGGTAAAGGAGCTTTTGCCGGGCGATACGGTGAGCTATGGCAGGACCTTCACCGCCGACAGGAAGATGAAAATAGCCGTCCTCCAGATCGGCTACGCCGACGGGCTACACAGAGCCGGCTCCGGCAAGGCGGAATACCTGCTCCGGGGCAAAAGGATAAAGCAGATCGGCAGGATCTGCATGGATCGCTGCATGGCGGACGTTTCGGAAGTGCCGGAGGCAGAGCCGGGCGACGTGGTGACGATCTTCGGAAGGGACGGGGACGCATTTATTTCCGTGGAGGAGGCGGCTATCGCCGCCGGGACCATATCCTACGAGATAATGTGCTCCGTCTCAAAACGGGTGCCCCGTATTTATAAATAATTTCCAACTGAATAAATTCCCTCGCATCGTGACAGAATTTAATTGCGGTTACATAGTCTCAAATGAGAAGCAATGAGCCGCAAGTATTCTATCCGGAGCGTGAGAAAAATGACTGAAACGGTCAGAAGGGGAGATATTTTTTACGCCGATTTGAGCCCGGTGGTGGGCAGCGAGCAGGGGGGCACGCGCCCTGTGCTGATAGTCCAGAACAACACGGGAAACAGGCACAGCCCCACGGTGATAGCTGCGGCCATAACGAGCCAGGTGAACAAGGCAAGGCTTCCCACCCACATCGAGCTGGAGGGGGGCTTCGGCCTCAAACGAAACTCCGTCGTGCTTTTGGAGCAGGTGCGGACAATAGACAAGCGCCGCCTTAAGGAGCGGATGGGAAAGCTGGACGACAAGGCCATGAGCCGGGTGGACAGCGCACTGGCCGGGAGCTTCGGCCTGAGCTGAAACGGGGGAGCGCCGCTCCCCGTACATAAGACCCTTGCGGAGGTAAGACCATGACACATAAGAAAAAACGGATAATAACAGCCGTCTGCGTGCTGATAGGCGCGCTTTTCGTCGCCGGCATAACGGCGGCGGTGGCCGCTACGACCTACGGCAGCTCCGACGACCCTCTGGTGACTCTGAGCTATATAAATCAGACGGTGAAGCCGGACATCATGAAGGAACTGAACGCCAACCTGGAGGCGACCAAGTCGGAGCTGGCGGCGGATTTCAACTCAAGGCTCTCCCAGGCCACCGGAAATACCGGCGGCGCCGTGTCTCCCGACGCCTTCACCCCCGTGACCCTGTCGGCCCGGCAGGTCATAAGGTGCTCGGCGGGGGCTGAAATACTGGTCTCCTCCGGCGGAGCAACGGCCTACGGCGGCTCCTCTCCCAGGCTCACAGACGAGACCGACGGCACGAGCCTTGCTGCCGCGGGCGCCAATTTGATCAACAACCACATGTACATAGTCCCCGCCGAGGGCAACGGCCTAAGGGCGGCCTCCGACGGCACCGTCGTAATGGTGCGGGGTGGCTACACCGTGTATTCAAATCTGTAAATATTTCATAATCCCGGCTCCCCCTGCGTATATTATGCAGGGGGAGTTTTTTATGGAAGGCTGTTATGATGTTTATTACGGCGGAGAGGTCTGCGGCAGGCTGACGGTCAGGAAAAAGGGCGCGATGCTGGAGTTTTCCCTTGACTGCAAGGCCGTATCCGAAAGCGTCCTGCGCCTCTGCTGCAAGAGCGGGGGGATATTTAAGCCCCTGGGCGTCTGCGTGCCGGAAGAAGGGCGGCTGAGGCTTAAAAAATGCATGTCAAAATGCGCCCTTGCCGATCTCGGGATTGCTGAAATAGAGGCCTGCCGCCTACAGGAGAGCAGGCCGGAAGAAGCGGCAGCCGGGGCCTGGAGGCCTGTCGGCGACCCCGGGTATATCCTACCCGGCGGGGAAACCCCGTCTCTCCCCGGCGCGCTGGTCTCGGAAAAGGACGGCGTGACTTATCTGGCGGTGCCCCTGGGTGAGGAGGAATTTCCCCTTATGCCGGTTTTCAGATTCGGGACTCCGGAGGAAATCCGGGGGGAGCCGTATCTCGTTTTCGGTATTAAAAACGGAAATATAATCATGTAAAATCCGGAAATCGGACTTTACATACCGGGGAAAATGGTATATTATTATTTCAAAAAGCGGTATTACGGAAAAAGAGGTGTCTCATTATGGATGATTTCACCAGAAAATTCAATGTGATCGACAAAAGCTCCGAGATGAAGGAGATCATCAGGGCCGTTTATGAGGCGCTGAAGGTGAAGGGCTACAACCCCATTAACCAGATAGTGGGCTATATCCTGTCGGAGGATCCCACCTATATCACCAACTATAACGGCGCCCGCAGCATGATAACCAGACTGGACAGGGATGAGCTGCTCTCCGAGCTTGTCAAGAATTACCTTGACAGCTTCAAATAAGAAACGATAACGAAAGGCGCAAAGCGGCTTTGCTTTGCGCCTTTTTAAATTCTGATAAGTTTGCGAGGCGACTGGGTTGAACATTTTTCTCACGGGAAACACACAGGTAGGAAAATCCACCCTTATCTCTCGGGTGCTGGAAAAACTGCCCGGGGTGGAAACAAGCGGCTTTAAGACGATAACTGCGGCGGATGTTCCCGGCGCCATCGGTTCGGTTTACATAACACCGGCAAACGGTGACGCCGGCGAAACCGGAGACTTAAGCCGGGTGGGAATCCGGCTGGGCGCCGGACGGGGGAGAAAAACATACCCCGAGGTCTTTGACCACAGGGGCGTGGAGATACTGGAAAACGCCGAAAAAAGCCGCCTTGTCATAATGGACGAGATAGGCAGGATGGAGTTCGATTCCCCGCTCTTCATCGCCCGGGTAAAGGAGCTTCTTTCCTGCGAGACGCCTGTTTTCGGAGTGCTCAGAAAGGAGGGGGAGACCCCTCTGCAGGAATACATCAGAAACAGCCCCGACACGCGGCTTTTCGAGGTGACTGAGGAAAACCGGGATGACCTGGTCGGAACGGTCCGCGCCGAGATACGGCGGGAGCTGGGCAAGCGGGTGGACTCCGCCGGGGCCTTCATATTCCGGCAGGGAGACAAAGGCCGGGAGCTTCTCATGGTAGAGGGTCGGCGGGGCTGGTCGCTGCCCAAGGGGCACATAGAGTACGGCGAAACTCCGGAGGAGGCCGCCCTTCGGGAGGTGCGGGAGGAAACGGGCATAGAGGCCGAGATAATACCCGGCTTTTCCTTCAAAACGGTCTCCGGCCTTAAAGGGGAGCACCGGGCCATAACATATTTCAGGGCGGCATATAAAGGCGGCACGCTTAAAGCCCAGACGGAAGAGGTAAAGTCAGCCGCCTGGATACCGGCAGATAGGGCCGAGGGACTTTTGCGATTCAAAGAGGACGTCCCGGCGCTGAGAGCGGCGCTGGAAGAGGCGTTGGAAGAATAGTAAAAACCCTCCGAAGGCGGGGCCTTCGGAGGGTTTTTGCGTTCAGTTTTCTTATGCGTCCTTCTTGGAGGCAACGCTTCTGATAACAAAGAGGACTATGAGCTCGATTATAATTGCCGCCGGGAGGATTATCCAGATCTTCGTTGTGAAGGCGGAAATGAGATAGCCGATGGCGCAGCAGACCGCAACGGTAACGGCGTACGGCAGCTGCGTGGACACATGGTTCACGTGGTCGCAGTGGCCGCCGGCGGAGGCCATGATGGTGGTGTCGGAAATGGGAGAGCAGTGGTCGCCCATGACGGCGCCGCCCATAGCGGCCGCTATTGCTATGGTCATGTAGGGGCTGCCGGAGTCGTAAATGCTGCATACGATGGGGATCATGATGCCGAAAGTGCCCCAGCTGGTGCCGGTGGAGAAGGCGATGAAGCAGGCGATCATGAAGAGTATGACGGGCAGGAAGTTCTTGAGGGTGTCGGCGTTGGCCAGCAGGTTCTGTACAAAGTCGGTGGAGCCCAAATTGTACTTGGTGGTGGAGCCCAGGGCCCAGGCCAGCGTCAGAATGAGCATGGCGGGCACCATGGCCTTGAAGCCCTCGGGGAAGCAGCCCATGAAGTCCTTGAAGCTGACGATCCGGCGGAGCATGTAATAGATGAAGGTAAATACCAGAGCGATGCCGGAGCCGAGAACAAGGCCCATGGCGGCGTCGGCGTTGGCGAAGCTGTCGATGAAGGTCTCGCCGTCGAACAGACCGCCGGTGTAGGCCAGGCAGATGATGCAGGCGATGATCAGCACGATGACGGGGAGAACGAGATCCCAGAGACTGCCGTCAGCGTTGAAGTCCTCAACGCCCTCGTCGTCGCCGTAGGGACGGGACTCGGTGGTGTAGAGGTCGCCCTTCTCAAGGGCGTTGGTCTCATGCTTTTTCATGGGGCCGAAATCAAACTTGAATATGGCCAGCACCAGCATCATTATGATGGTGAGTATGGCATAGAGGGTAAAGGGAATGGTGCGCAGGAAAACGAGGAAGCCGTTCACGCCGCTCTCCTCGGGGACGTAGCTGGTTACGGCGGCGGCCCAGGAGGATATGGGAGCGATGATGCAGACGGGAGCCGCGGTGGCGTCTATAAGGTAGGAGAGCTTGGCGCGGGAGACCTTGTGGCTGTCGGTGATGGGACGCATGACGCTGCCCACGGTGAGGCAGTTGAAGTAGTCGTCCACAAAGATGAGCACGCCGAGAACGACGGTGCAGATCTGGGCGCCCACGCGGGTCTTTATGTGCTTGCCGGCCCAGCGGCCGAAGGCGGCGGCGCCGCCGGCCTTGTTCATAAGGGCGACGATTATGCCCAGCACCACAAGGAAGACCATTATACCCATGTTCCAGGAGTCCGCCAGGTTGGTGAT
>JAFYCQ010000215.1 GCA_017539635.1 Oscillospiraceae bacterium | reverse complement strand
GATTGCGGCCCTTGCGGCCTGCGGCTCCTCCGGCACAGCTCCCGCCCCCGCTTCCGGCGGCGGCTCGGGAAACAGCGGTGCAGGCAATACGGTTTACAGGACACTCGACCAGATCAAGGAGAGCGGCACAATAAACATCGGTGTGTTTTCCGACAAGAATCCCTTCGGATATGTTGACGAAAACGGCGAATACCAGGGGTATGACGTTTATTTCGCCAACAGGATAGGCGAGGATCTGGGCGTTGAGATAAACTATGTCTCCACAGAAGCCGCCAACCGCGTCGAATATCTGGAGACCGGAAAGGTGGACATCATCCTGGCCAATTTCACCGTCACCACCGAGAGGGCCGAGAAAGTGGATTTTGCTCTGCCCTACATGAACGTAGCACTGGGCGTCGTGTCCCCGGACAGCCGCGTCATCACAGACCTGTCGGAGATAGGCCCCGATGATGAAGTTATAGTAATTTCCGGAACGACGGCGGAAACATATCTTATTGAAAACAACCCGGAAATCAAGCTCCAGAAATACGACACCTACGCCAATGCCAAAAACGCTCTGGAGAACGGCAACGCCGTAGCCTGGGCGAATGACAACACGGAGGTCATAGCCTACGCCCTTCAGAATCCGGGATATACGGTAGGCATCCCCTCCCTCGGCAGTCAGGATACGATAGCCCCCGCAGTCACCAAGGGCAATGAGACGCTCCTGAACTGGGTAAACGACGAGATAAAGGCCCTTGCGGAGGAGAGCTTCTTCCACAAGAATTACGAGGCAACGCTGGTGGATACCTACGGCCTCGATTATGAGGAGAGCCTTGTAGTGGAAGGCGGCGTTCCCGCAGGGAAATAACAAATGCAGCTCAAAAGCTGATGACAAACGACGGAAATCACTTTTTGGCCTATGACCGCATCAAAGACCTGATACCGAAAGGCGCTGCCCACGAAACGGCAGAAGTGAAGAAAATGATACCTTTGAAAAAGATGAGCAAGAAGGAGCAAACGCTGCAAACCCGTATAAACACCGGGTTTTTGACGCTTCAAAATGCCTTGTGACAACGTTTTGACAACACTTTAATCATTACTCATAAATAAAGAGCTAACTGTTTTGTTGGATCAGTTAGCTCTTTTTCTTTCGGCGGAGCGGAGAGGATTATTGTCCTTTCAGCATTTTCTCCAGCACCTTGAATTCCTCCGGGGTGTCGGCGTCGCGGGTTATCCCGATGTCAGGCACCTCGATTTTTTTCGCCTCATTTTCAAACTGCCGGAAAGCGCCGCGCAAACCGTCGCTGCCTGTGTAGCCTGTGATTTGCGGCAGGATCTCTGCGGAAACCAGTACCGGGTGGCCTGTTTCGCCCTTGTATGCGGGGTAAACGAGAGGGGCGTCCGTTTTCAGCAGCGCCCGGAGAGTGTCTGCGGTAAACAGCGGTATATCCGCAGGGGTGAAGAACACGCGGCGGCATTTGCCCATTATTACCTCAAAGCCGAGGCGGGCCGAGTCGAACATCTGTGTCTCGGCGAATTTTTCGTTTCTTACGAAGAGAACGCCCAGATCCTCGAGGTGCTCCTCCAGCTCGCCGCCACGATGACCCGTAACGACGACGACGGGGTCGGTCCCCGCCTCTTTGAGAGTTGAGACGAGCCGCCGGGAGACGGTGGAGCCTCCCAGGGGCAGCATGGGCTTAAACGCCCCCATGCGGGAGGAGAGCCCGGCGGCGATCACTACCGCCCCAACGTCGGAAACATGCGCTGATTTCAATTTTAAGCCTTGCCGGAGCGGACGGCTATCATCTGGGCGGCTATGCTGATGGCGATCTCCGCCGGCGTCTCGGCGTGGATTGCCAGCCCTATGGGGGTGGTTATGCGGGATAACTGTTCGTCGGTTATGCCCGCTTCTTTCAGGATCTTATTTACTCCGGCGGTCTTTCTGGCGCTGCCTATGACGCCGATATACCGGGCGGGGGAGTAGAGCACCTGACGCTCCACGGCGCAGTCGAAGGCGTGACCCCGGGTCATGATCACTACGTAGTCGCTGGCGGCTATATCAACGACCTTGTATATGTCGTCGAAATCCACCAGTCTGGTGTCCTCAGCCGTGGGGAAGAGCTCACGGCTTACGAATGCCGGTCTGTCGTCCAGTACCACGCAGCGAAAGCCCACATGAGTGAGCACCGGCACCAGCTCCTGGCCCACATGTCCTCCGCCGAAGACGTAAACCACGCCGGAGGAGCTGAGCTGCTCGATGTACAGCTTCTTGGAGCCGATCTCCGTTTGTATTGGCCGGCGGGTCATGAGAGGTACTGCCTCGGGGATATCCTCAATGCCGGCAAAGCCCTCCTCACGGGTATAAAAGCCGAAAAGCCCGCCGCCGCCGATGTCAGTTATTATCCAGACGTCCCGGTTTTCCGACAGCAGCTTTTCTCCCATGCGGGCGAGAGCGGCGCCTCGGCCGGCATGGTCGAGGTAGAGAAAATAGACGGTAACGTCGCCGCCGCAAATCATTCCCAGATCCTCAACGTCGTTGCGCTCTAAATTGAAATCGTGGGCAAGGGAGCTCTTGTCACGAAGCGTTTCCAGAGCCATTTGCTCCGAGCGGTATTCCACCATGCCTCCGCCCACGGTGCCGGCTATGCGGCCATTCTTACCCACCAGCATCCTGGCGCCGGAGCCCCGGGGCGTTGAGCCGGAGCTGGCGATAATAGTCACCAAAACGGCATCCTCTCCGGATTCCAAAAGCTCGGCCGTTTTTTTAAGCAGTTCTTTCATGGTACCAATCCTTTCCTGTTTGTAGTAATCTTTTTTCCGAAAAGTATTATTCAAGCCCCTCGTCCATCATGCCGAAGCACTCGGTGAAAAAGACGTGGACAGAAAGCTCGTATTTTTCGCAGACGGCTCTTATGGCTCCGTCCATGAGAAAATCCAGCACCTCGGATTCGCAGGCCGCCCTGGCGTTGAGTATGACCCGGAAGTTTTTCTGCGGATTTTTGAAGCTCAGATCGAAAACCGTGTCATAGTCGATGCCCACGAGAGAGGCCTTGGCCGTCTCGCCCTTATCTCCGCTGACGAATATTTTCAGGTGGGGCACGTTGCGCCCTGCGTCTCTCAATCGGCGGCTTATGTCGGCAAAGAGGTCTCTGATAAAGGCGTTGCCGTCTATTGGCGTTTCACTTTTTG
>JAFYCQ010000214.1 GCA_017539635.1 Oscillospiraceae bacterium | reverse complement strand
CGGAATTCAAGAGCCGTCCCGACAGGCCCCACCCCATTTTCCGGGGCTTTATAGAGGCAGCGTTAAATTACGGAGGAGCGGCCGAATGAGTGTTCACGAGGAGTGCGGCGTTTTCGGCGTCTTCGCCCCCGAGCCGGTAAACGCCGCCCACTTGACCTATTGCGGCCTTTACGCTTTGCAGCACCGGGGGCAGGAGAGCTGCGGCATCGTGGTGAACGACGACGGGGTCTTCTCCTCCCACAGGGATTTAGGGCTTGTAAGCGAGGTCTTTACCGCCGATATTCTGTCCCGCTTTCCCAAGGGCTCAATGGCGGTGGGGCACGTGCGCTACGGCACAACCGGAGGCACAAGCCGAAAAAACTGCCAGCCCATTGAAATAAACCACCAGAAGGGGAGAATGGCCATCGCCCACAACGGGAACCTGTCAAACGCCGCTCTTCTGCGAAACGAGCTGGAATTGGGCGGCGCCATTTTCCACACAACCAGCGATACTGAGACCATAGCCTATATAGTCACAAAGGAGCGATTGAAGCGCCCCTCTATAGAAGACGCCCTCAGCGGCGCCATGGATGTTTTAGACGGGGCCTACTCCCTTGTTCTCATGTCCCCCCAGAAGCTCATAGCCGCCCGGGATATGTACGGCTTCCGGCCCTTATGCTACGGGAAAACGGCCGACGGGACGTTTATTATCGCTTCGGAGTCCTGCGCCGTAAAGGCCGTGGGCGGGGAGTTCATAAGAGACATTGAGCCGGGGGAGATCCTGGTTTTCGGCAAAAACGGCGTCGTCTCCCGAAAGGAGCACTGCGGCAAAAAGCCAAAGCGCCTCTGCGTTTTTGAGTATATCTACTTTGCCCGTCCCGATTCCGTAATAGACGGCGTTTCCGTCCATTTATCCCGCGTAAAGGCGGGGGAGCTACTGGCAAAAGCCCACCCCGTTTTGGCCGACATCGTCATCGGCGTGCCGGATTCCGGGCGGGATACAGCTCTGGGCTATTCCAGAGCCTCCGGCATACCCTACGGGATAGGGCTAATTAAAAACAAATACGTGGGCAGAACGTTCATAGCTCCCTCGGACAGGCTGGACATGGTGAAGCTGAAGCTCTCCGCTGTTGAGGGGGCCGTTAAGGGAAAAAGCGTGGTGCTCATTGACGATTCAATAGTCAGGGGAACCACCAGCCGCAGGATAGTCAGGCTTCTCAGAGAGGCCGGGGCGAGGGAGATCCATTTCCGCGTTTCCGCCCCGCCCTTTCTCCACCCCTGCTATTACGGGACGGATATCGATTCCGAGGATAATCTGATAGCTGCCCGCCACACGACAGAAGAGACCGCAGCGATCATCGGGGCGGATTCTCTGGGCTATCTTCCCACAGATGTCCTTTCGGAATTAAGCGGAGGGCAAAACTTCTGCAGCGCCTGCTTCGGCGGCGGCTACCCCACCGAGATACCCTCGGATACCCGGAAGGACCGGTTTGAGACCCGGCTTTCCGACAGGAGGAAATGAAGAAAATGGTCAGAAGGATAATTCTGGAGGACGGAGAGGAGTACGTCGGCTCCGCCTTCGGAGGAAACAGCGACAAGGTGTGCGAAATAGTCTTCAACACCTCACCCGTGGGCTATCAGGAGATAATCTCCGACCCCTCCTATACATACCAGGCCATCGTAATGACATATCCGCTTATTGGCAATTACGGCATGGCTAAAGAGGACTATGAGTCCGACACCCCCACCGCCGGGGCCCTAATAGTCCGGGAATACAACGACGAGCCCTCAAATTTCCGCGCCGGGAAAACCCTCGGTGAGGTCATGGCTCAGTATGACATAACCGGCGTTTCCGGCATCGACACCAGACGCCTCGCCCGCTCCATAAGGGACAAGGGCAGCCGCCGGGCGCTGATTACGAGCAGCGGCGTGTCTGTGGAAAAGGCGCTGGAAATCATAAATAGCACCCCCGTTCCGAAGGACGCCGTCTCCCGGGTGAGCTCCCGGGAAATCCGGTTTTATCCGGCGGAAATGGAGCGCTTTCGCGTGGCCGCCATAGACTGCGGCATGAAAAAGAACATAGTCCGCTCCTTAAACAAGCGGGGCTGCTCCGTTACGGTGTTGCCCTGGAACACGAAAGCGGAGGAAATAGAAAAGCTGGACCCCGACGGGGTCTTCATATCCAACGGCCCCGGCGACCCGGAGGACGTGCCGGAGACGGCAGAGACTATCCGGGCGCTTTTGGGGAGATACCCCATTTTCGGTATTTGCCTCGGCCACCAGATAATCTCCCTTGCCTACGGGGCCGAGACCTACAAGCTCAAATTCGGCCACCGTGGCGGCAATCACCCGGTGAAAAACCTGGAAACGGGGAAGATAGAGATAACCTCCCAGAACCACTCCTTCGCGGTAAGGCCGGAAAGCCTCAAAAACACACCGCTCACCGTCACCCACGTTAATCTGCTGGATAATACGGTGGAGGGAGTAAGGTGCGAAAAAGACCGGGTGTTTTCCGTCCAGTACCACCCGGAGAGCGCGCCGGGGCCACAGGATTCAGCCTATCTCTTCGACCGCTTTATAAAAATCATGGAGGGGGGCATGAGCCGTGCCTAAAAGAAAGGATATCCACAAGGTGCTGGTAATAGGCTCCGGCCCCATAGTAATAGGTCAGGCGGCCGAATTTGACTACGCCGGCACCCAGGCCTGCCTTGCCCTTAGGGAAGAGGGCTACGAGGTGGTGCTCTGCAACTCGAATCCCGCCACCATAATGACGGACACCGCCGTCGCCGACAAGATATACATGGAGCCTCTGACGCTGGAATACATAGCGAAAATAATACGCTACGAGCGGCCCGACGCCATACTCCCCGGCATCGGCGGCCAGACGGGACTTAATCTCGCCGTCCAGCTGGAAAAGAAAGGCGTTCTGGCCGAGTGCCGGGCAGAGCTTTTGGGCACTAAAAGCGAGAGCATAGAAAAGGCTGAGGACAGGGAAAAGTTCAAGGAGCTTTGCGAAAATCTCGGCGAGCCCGTGCTCCCCTCGGAAATCGCCAACTCCGTGGAGGAGGCGAAAAGGGCGGCACAGGATATAGGCTACCCGGTGGTGCTGCGCCCGGCCTTTACCCTGGGCGGCACCGGCGGCGGCTTTGCCGACGATGAAACCGAGCTCATACCCATAATGAAAAACGCCCTGGAATTATCTCCCGTTCACCAGGTGCTGGTGGAAAAGAGCATCAAGGGCTTTAAAGAGATTGAGTATGAGGTCATAAGGGACAAAAACGACACGGCCCTTACCGTCTGCAATATGGAAAACCTCGACCCTGTGGGCATCCACACTGGAGATTCCATAGTCGTCTGCCCTTCCCAGACCCTTACAAACAAGGAATACCACATGCTGCGGGATTCCGCATTGAAAATAATCCGGGCGCTGGAAATAGAGGGCGGCTGCAACGTGCAGTTTGCCTTAGACCCCAAATCCTTTCAGTATTACCTCATAGAGGTAAACCCCCGCGTCTCCCGCTCCTCGGCATTGGCATCCAAGGCCACGGGCTACCCCATAGCGAGAGTTTCGGCAAAGATCGGCGTAGGGCTCACCCTGGACGAGATCGCCCTGGCCAACACCCCCGCCTCCTTCGAGCCAGCCCCGGACTACGTTGTTACGAAAATGCCCCGCTTCCCCTTTGATAAGTTCACCGACGCCGACAATACCCTGGG
>JAFYCQ010000213.1 GCA_017539635.1 Oscillospiraceae bacterium | reverse complement strand
CTTGGTCCCCGGCAGGAAAATGAGGTCCGGGCGCTTTAAGTCGGAGAGCCTGTCCACGTATCTTAAGGACACGTTTTCGTACCTCTCAAAGGGGGAAAAGTCGGTGAAATTCGAGATCCTCGGCAGGCGTATGACGGCAATGTCTATCGCTCTCCTGCCGGTTTTTTTGCTGAACCTCTCCGTTAAGCTGTCCTCGTCGTCTATATCCACGTCGAGATAGGGCACGACGCCGGCCACGGGGACGCCGCATAGCTCCTCGAGCTGTCTTAGTCCCGGCTCCAGTATGGCCTTGTCACCGCGGAATTTGTTGATGATGACGCCCTTTATACGGGCTCTCTCCTTTGGCTCCAGCAGCGCCACAGTGCCGTAAAGCTGGGCGAAAACTCCGCCCCGGTCTATATCCCCGGCCAGAAACACGGGGGCGTCCACCATTTCGGCCAGCCCCATGTTCACTATGTCCTCCTGCCGGAGGTTTATTTCCGCGGGGCTCCCCGCCCCCTCTATGACGATGATATCGAAGCTTTCCGAAAGGCTTTTGTACGCCTCCATTATGTGGGGCACCAGCTCCCTTTTTCGCCGGTAGTATTCCGCCGCCGCCATGTTGCCGAAGACCCTGCCGTTCACTATTACCTGGCTGCCCACATCCGTTGTGGGTTTTAACAGCACCGGGTTCATCCGGGTATCCGGGGCTATGCCGGCGGCCTCGGCCTGGACGGCCTGGGCCCGGCCTATCTCGCCGCCGGAGGCGGTTATGAAGGAATTGAGCGCCATGTTCTGGCTTTTGAAGGGGGCAACAGTGTACCCGTCCTGCCGGAAAATTCGGCACAGAGCCGCGCACAAAAGGCTCTTGCCGGCATTGGACATGGTGCCCTGTATCATTATGTTCTTTGCCATCAAAGCGCCTCCCTGATTGCCGCAATGAGCTCGGCATTGTCTTCGCTTTTTCGCACCGCCGCCCTGTACCAGCCGGGAGAAAGTCCCGGGAAATTCCGGCAGTCCCGCAGCGCGATGCCCTTTTTAAGGAGCTTTTCGCCTAAATCCTCCGGGGCGAAAAACAGCAGAAAGTTCGCTTCTGACGGACAGACGAACAGACCCAAAGCCTCCAGCCCCGCTTTTAAGCGCGGCCGCTCATTTTCAATAAGCTCCCCCGCTCTTTCCAGAAACGCCCTGTCGCCGAGTGCTGCGACGCCCGCCGCCTGGGCGGGTATCGAAATATTCCAGGGCGGGCAAACGCGGGACATTTTTGATAAAAGCTCTTTGTCGGAGGTGAGGCAGTACCCCAGCCGCAGCCCCGCCATGCCCCAGGTCTTGGTGAAGGCCCGCAGGATGAAAAGGCCGGGATATTCGGCAAGCCGGGACTTTAAGCTCTCGCCGCCGGAGAGGTCAAGAAAGCACTCGTCGATAAAAAGCCGTATGCCTTTTTCCCTGCAAAAATCGAATATCTCCCCCAAAAGAAACCTGTCCCAGAGTCTGCCTGTGGGGTTGTTGGGATTGCAGATGAAGACGACCTCCGGTGAGTCCTCTTCGATTTTCCGGAGGAAATCCCCATCCGGGAAAAAATCATTTTCCCGGCGCAGAAGGTATCTGTCCATGGCAGCGCCGCTTATTTCCAGCGCCTCGGCGTATTCCGAAAAGGTGGGAGAAGCCTCCAGGGCGGTTTTCGGGCGCAGAGCGGCGCAGTAGGCGTAAATGAGCTCCGCCGCTCCAGTGCCGCAGAGGATATGATCCTCCGGCACGCCCTCGTTTTCCGCTATTGCCGCAATCAGCTTCCGGCAGCAGGGGTCGGGATAGAGGTGAGAGCTGTCTATGGCCGCTATGGCGGCTTTTTTTGCTGTCTCCGGCGTCCCCAGGGGGTTTACGCTGGCGGAAAAATCCAGCCTCACGCCGCTGTTTCCCCCGTGGGGGTTTTCTGTCAAGTAGTACATAGTATCACCAAAAATCTGATCACACAGCACATAATCAGTGAAAGCCCCGCCGTAACGTAAAGAAGCCGGCAGGACAGAGGTATGTCGTCAGGGCATATTTCCCGCTTCGGATCCCCGATACAGGGCTTTTTGTGCAGGACGCCGTGGTAAAATGCGTCCCCCGCCAGCTTAAGGCCCAAAAGCCCGGCGCAGACCGCCTCCGTCTGGGCAGAGTTGGGGCTTGCGTGGTTATAGCGGTCACGGCGGAATATCCTGACGCCGTTTTTGAAATCCAGCTTCATTATGAGCCCGCTAATAAGCATGAGCAGGGCCGAGACCCGGGCGGGGATGACATTGAAAACGTCGTCCAGCCGCGCCGGGACGCGGCCTATGTATGTGTAGGGCGGGTCGGTGTAGCCCAGCATGGAGTCCATGGTGTTCACCGCCTTGTAGAGGAAGGCCAGGGGCGCTCCCCCCACGGCGAAAAACAGCATGGGGGCCACCACGCCGTCGGAGGCGTTTTCCGCCACGGTCTCAACGGCGGCTCTCGTCACGCCCTTTTCGTCAAGAGAGGCAGTATCCCGCCCCACTATCATGGAGACGGCGCGCCTGGCTTCCTCTATGCCCTCGGTTTTCAGCGCCTTAAACACCTTCATGCTCTCGGTTTTGAGAGACTTAGCTGCCAGCACCTGCCAGCACATTATGCTCTCTATAGCCAGCCGCAGCCAGGGGCTGACGGCTCCGAAAAGCCGCAGCAGGAAAAAGGGCACGGCAAAGGATACCCCGGCGGTAATGATCCACAAAAAACATCCTGCAGCCGTTTCCCCCGCCGGAGTTTTCGGGAACACACGGCGAAGCGCCTTTTCCAGAAGGTCGATGAGCTTTCCGATGAGCACCACCGGGTGAGGCAGGCCGTGGGGATCGCCTATGATGAGATCCAGGATAAAGCCCAGCGGCAATGGCAGAAACCGCAGTATCATATCCCGTTATCCTCAAAAGTCATGGTGAAGATATAAACGGGGTTTTGCCCGGTCATAAGGCGGTAAGGGCCCGCTTTTCTGTCTCTCGCTGCGGTGAGGGATACGACCTCCGTCCCGGTAAAGCCCATGTCCTTTGAAAGGGCCGTCATTTCCGCCACGGTCTCCAGCGTTATGGCCGTGGCCACTATCCGGGCCTTTGGGTTTTTGGAAAGGGCAAGCTTAATTATCTCCCCGGCTTTTCCTCCGCTGCCGCCGATGAACACCCGGTCCGGAGCCGGAAGAGGCCGGCAGGCGTCGGGGGCGGCGCCCTCTGTGACGGTGAGGTTATCGAGAGCAAAACGCTCTCTGTTTTTATTCAACGCCTCCACGGCCTTTTCGTTCTTTTCCACGGCGAAGACATGGCCGTTTCCGGCCAGCCTCGCCATCTCCACGGACACGGAGCCGGTGCCGGCCCCCACGTCCCAGCAGACGGAATCGGCTTTAAGCTGAAGCTTTGAAAGACATACTGCCCTTACCTCGCTTTTAGTCATGGGTACGGATTCGACTCGTTCAAAGGCCTCGTCCGGCAATCCTCCGGTGACTGTAAAGTCCGGGTCGGGGTTTTCGATGAGGGCAACAGAAAGAGACGAAAACTCCCTTTCGGAAAGCTCTCTGGCTTTTCCGGCGGTTATCTCCTCGTCGGGGTAGCTGAGACGCTGCCCTACATAAAGCGTCACGTCCCCCAGTCCGGCCTCGGTTAAACGGCGGCAAAGGGCGGCCATGCCGTCCTTCCCCCCGGTGAGGGTGAAGACACGGCGGTGTTTTTTAACGTAGGGCACGATGTCCCTGTCCCGCCCATGGAGGCTCACGGTCAAAACGTCCTCGTAGGATCTGCCTATCTTCGAGCAGAGGCAGGAAAGAGAGCTTATGCCCGGCAGGACTTCTGCGCTGTAATCGGAAAGCAGGGGCAGCAGCTTTTTCGTGCCGCTGTAAAAGCCCGTGTCCCCGCTCATGAGGACGGCAAAGCGCCGGTATTCCCCGTGCTCCCGGATAATTCCGGCAATATCCTCCGGGGAAATGGCGTTAAAGGCCTTCTTTCCCGGGGCGGCAGAATCCGTCATACGCTTTGCCCCAATGAGGCAGTCGGCGTTTTTTATGGCGTTTTTCGCCTCTATGGTCATGCCCTCCGGGCTGCCCGGGCCGATGCCCACCACCGTAACGGAGGCCTTTCTTTCAAGGCCGTACTTCTCCCGGAGAAATTTTACGGCCTCGTTAAAGCCCAGCCCCTCCACCTGGGGCGGACGGCCTATGATAACGAGCCGGGCTCCGGCGGCCTTTGCCGCCTCCGCCTTTTCCTCAAAGCCCCCGGCCCCGCCGCTGTCTTTTGTAACAAGGCAGGAGGCATTTATGGCCTTAAGGGTGGCGACGTTCATGTCAAAGGAAAAGGGCCCCTGCATGGCGATGATGTGGGAGGGAGAAAGCCCCGCCTTTGAGCAGGCCTCAAGGGAGCTTTCCATGGGCAGCACCCGGGCATAGACACGTTCCGAAAAATCCCGTATGCCGGTGAATTTATCCAGCTCCTTGCTGCCGGTGGTGAGGAGTATGTTCCCCTCCAGG
>JAFYCQ010000001.1 GCA_017539635.1 Oscillospiraceae bacterium | reverse complement strand
GTTGCCTCCCTCAAAAAGCCCAGGCGGCCGTCGTCAGTCTCCATGTCGTATTTGGCCTTTGCCGTCAAAAGCTGGTACTCTATGTGGTTTTCGCTGCGCTCCAGCAATATCCTGAAGGCGTCCGGGCCCCGGGCCTTTATATACTCGTCCGGGTCCTTGGCCCCGTCCATGCGCAGCACCTTGACCGCAAGACCGGTCTTTTCAAATATGTCTATGGCCCTCTTTGAGGCTTTCAGCCCCGCCGAGTCCGAGTCATAGGCGATGACCACGTTGTTCGTGTAGCGGGAAATGAGCCTGGCCTGATCGTCTGTAAGCGATGTTCCCAGAGAGGCAACGGCGCAGTCGAAGCCCGCCTGGTGGAGAGATACCACATCTATATTGCCCTCCACAAGGATCATCATGCCCATTTTCGTCTTTTTAGCCAGATTCAGGGCGAAAAGATTCCTGCCCTTGGCAAAAACAAGCGTGTCCGGGGAGTTGAGGTATTTCGGCTCCCCCTCCCCCAATATCCGGCCTGAAAAGCCTATGACGCTGCCCCGCACGTCTATGACGGGGAACATGAGCCGGTTTCGGAAGGTGTCGTAAACTCCCCTGCCGCTCTTGCCCCGCTTGACAAGTCCGGCGTCCAGCAGCTCCGGGGTGGAAAAGCCCTCCTTCAGCATGGCGTCCGTCAGGGCGCTCCAGGAATCCGGGGCGCAGCCCAGACCGAATTTTTTGGCCGTCTGGGCCGTTATGCCCCTCTTGGCCATATATTCAAGCGCCGCTTCTCCCTCGGGTCTGCTCAGGCAGCCGTAAAAAAACTTCGCGGCGGCCCGGTTCAGCTCCAGCATTCTCGTCCTTCTGCCGGTATTGCCGTCACTCCGGTCGTCCTCCGGCACAGTGAGCCCTGCCCTTTTGGCCAGGAAGTGGACGGCGTCGGGGTAATTCAGGTTTTCTATCTCCATTATGAAGTTTATGGCGCCGCCGCCCTTGCCGCAGCCGAAGCAGTGGTAGATCTGCTTTTCCTGTGATACGGAAAACGAAGGCGTCTTTTCGCTGTGGAACGGGCAAAGGCCGAAGAGATTTGAGCCGCTCCTCTTGGTGAGCTGCACATAAGAGCTCACCACGTCCACGATGTCGCTGCGGGATAAAAGCTCGTCAATAAACCGTTCCGGAAAGGGCATCAGCTCACGCTCCATTCCGCGGGGATGTAAAGCTCCTTGAATTTTCTTACGGCGTACTCGTCCGACATGCCGGAGACGTAGTCGCAGACGGCTCTTTTCAGCCCGTCCTCCTCTGCTATAACGGAAAACTCCTCTCCCAATTCCCGGGGATTCTGCATATAGTGCTCGAAAAGGCCGGAGAGGATGCCCAGCACCTTTTTCTCCTCCTTTTTCGCCACGGGGTTTTTGTAAACCCGCTGATACATGAAATCGTGAAAGCCGCTGAGGACGAAGAATATACCGGGGCTGAGAACGATGTCCCCCGCCTTTTCGCTGGCCTCAATGGCGTCTGTCACCAAGGTGTTTATCCTCTTTGAGTGGCTGTTGCCCAGCATGGCCCTTACCTCCTCGGGAATGTCCTCCCCGGAGAGGATGCCGGCTCTTATGGCGTCGTCCACGTCGTGGTTTATATAGGCTATCCTGTCGGCCAGCTTGACTATCCGGCCCTCCAAGGTCGCGGCCTTGGGGTCGCAGGTGTGGCGCATTATTCCGTCCAGCACCTCGTAAGTGAGGTTGAGGCCCCGGCCGCTTTTCTCCACTCTCTCGGCCAGCCTCACGCTCTGCTCATAGTGGCGGAAGCCCCCTTCCGGCGCCATGAGCTCGTTTAACGCCCGCTCTCCGGCGTGTCCGAAAGGCGTGTGTCCTATGTCGTGGCCCAGGGCTATGGCCTCAGTCAGATCCTCATTGAGCCGCAGGGCCCTGGCTATGGTGCGGGCTATTCTCGTTACCTCCAGCGTATGAGTCAGGCGGGTGCGGTAGTGATCCCCCTCCGGCAGCAGAAAGACCGGGGTCTTGTGCTTTAAGCGGCGGAAAGCCTTGGAATACGTAATGCGGTCCACGTCCCGCTGAAAGCAGGTGCGGGTATCGCACTCCTCCTCCGGCAATGCTCTGCCCCGGCTCTCGGAGGCTTTTACAGCTTTTTCACTCAACATGGAGCTTTCAAGCTCCTCGCGTATTTCTCGTAAATTCATTTTTCCTCTGCAAATACCGATTTCGATTAAAAGCACACTTCTTTTTAGGATATACTTCCAAAAAAGCTCAAATCCTCTTTTTTATTGCAAATTTTTATAACAGAGCGGCAAAAAATCCCGCCGTCGCTGTGACGGCGGGATTTTTTGGTTTGCTGTTTTTTTATTTTT
>JAFYCQ010000212.1 GCA_017539635.1 Oscillospiraceae bacterium | reverse complement strand
GTGACGTAAACGCCCTCTTCCACCTTCTCAAAGGGCACCTGCGCCGTAGTCCTGACGTACCACCGGGAGACCAGCAGGTCGGCGTCGGCGACGCTTTCCTCGTTTCCGTCCTCCCAGGACATGAGCTTTCGCGTCTTTTCGTGCTTGGCAGCGTCGATGATGTCGGCCACCACGGCGGAGGCCGTGGGCATCTTGCCCGCGCCGGGGCCGTAGAACATGACCTCGTCAACCGCGTTGCCCTTTATGACAATGGCGTTCATAACGCCGGAGACTCCTGAAATCAGCAGCTTTTCGGACACCAGGTGGGGCGCCACATAAGCGGCGGGCTTGCCCTCTTCATTCATGACGGCTCTGCCTAAAAGCTTAATCTTGCAGCCCAGCTTTTCGGCGTTCTTCACGTCGTCCAGCGTAACACCGGTAATGCCCTCGGTGGTTATATAGTCGGGGTAGATGTGGACGCCGGAGCTGAGGGTGGAGAGTATGCATATCTTTCTCCCGGCGTCTTTCCCCTCGATGTCCGCGGCAGGGTTCTGCTCGGCGTAGCCCTTCTGCTGCGCCTGGGACAGAGCCTCCTCAAAGGAAACGCCGTTCGTTATCATCTCTGTGAGTATATAATTCGTCGTTCCGTTCAAAATACCGTATATCTCCTCTATACGGTTCGCGGCGAGGCACTGGCACAGGGGGCGCAGAACGGGTATTCCCCCGCCCACGCTGGCCTCAAAGAGATAATTGACGCCTTTCTCCTTTGCTATGCTCAGAAGCTCATGACCGTGGGTAGCCACCAGCTCCTTATTGGAGGTTATAAGGCTCTTTCCGGCCATAAGCACACGGCGGGAGAACTCATAGGCTATGCCCACGCCGCCGATGGTCTCCACAACTATGGAGACCTCCGGGTCGTTCTCCACCAGCGAGAAGTCCTTTACCATATACTTCTCAAAGGGACTGCCGGGAAATTCCCGGACGTCCACGATATACTTTATGCCGATCTCACGTCCGCTGGTGCGAGTTATGTTGTCGGCGTTCATAGTGAGAACCTCCGCAACACCGGAGCCTACGGTTCCGAAACCAAGAATAGCAACCTTTACCACGAGCGATCATCCTTTCGTACTTTCCTTAATGAAAGATTAATAATAATATAGTATTTTATCACGGCAAACTGTTCTATTGCAATACAAAAAATGATGAAAAATGCTGTTTTTTAGATAATAATGGAGGTAATCTGTGGAGGAATGGAACAAAACGAGCTTTTTTCGCTGTCTGCGCCTTATAATTAAGGCCGCAGGGCTTTATTTTACTCTCAAATACCTGCTGCCGTTTTTCTTTCCTTTCCTGCTGGCCTTTCTCACCGCGTCGGCCATATCCCCCGCCGTAAGGCTGCTCCGCGAGAGGTTTTCCATAAAAAAGCGGTTTGCCTCCGCCGCCGTTTCCCTTCTGACCCTCTCTCTCCTTTTCGCCGCGGCCGCCTTGCTGCTGGACAGGGCCATATACGGGCTCACAGGCCTTCTCCGTATCCTGCCTGAGGCGCTGTCGGGCCTGCAGCCTCTGCTTACCGGTATAGGGCTGAGGGCGGAAAGGTACGTCTCCTCCGCCCCGCCTGAGGTCAGGGATTACATTGAAAGTGCCCTAGCCGGTTTAAGCGATAAGGCCGCTGAGATACCGGCAGGCCTTACGGGAAAGCTGCTATCCGGTCTTTCCCGGGCCGCAGCGGGAGCGCCGAGGGCCGTGCTCTCCGCCGTGACCTACGCCATCGGCGTGTTTTTCATAAGCGGGTCTTATGATGAGATAAAAGCGTTTTTCCTCCGGCTGGTGCCGGAGGAAAGAAAGCACATGGCGAGAGGCATAAAATCCGACGTCTCAGGCACTCTCACAAAATGGCTCAAGGCCCAGCTCATGCTGATCTGTGTGACTTTTCTGGAGCTGACGGCAGCCTTGACGATCCTGAAAATCGACTACGCCGCCTTTTTGGCTCTGCTCATATCCCTAATAGACACCCTGCCGGTTTTAGGGGTGGGGACGGTGCTGCTCCCCTGGGCTGCCGTGAGCCTCATCACGGGAAACACCGCAAGGGCGGCGGGGCTCTTCATATCGTATATAATAATCACCGTGGTACGGAGCTTTTTAGAGCCCCGGATAGTCGGGAGCATGCTTGGCGTGCACCAGATCGCCATGCTGGCGGCCATGTACACCGGCTTCTGCATTTCCGGCGTTTTAGGCATGATTGCCGCGCCCTTGATGCTGGTCACCCTGTCGCAGATGTCGGAAAAGGGCTATATACGGCTGTGGAGCTAAAACGGCTCGGTTTTCTTGCGGACGAAATACATGATTATCTTGAATACGGAAAGGCATATCCAGCCGATGCCGGTGGCGAATGCCACGCCCGCAAGCCCTAATTTCGGCGCCAATATCCAGGAGAAGGCCACCCGCAGGACCACCTGGCCGATGGTGCCTATCATGAAAATGTCCAGCTCGCCGCTGCCCCTGTTCCAGCCCAGAAGCGCACAGTCGGCAAAGCATACCACGTAGAAAATGGCGATGTCCCGGACGTAGGCCACGCCCTCGTTCACCGCCTGGGCCGTGTCGGAGCTGATAAATATTTTCACCAAGGGGCGGGCCGGTATATACATGAGAAGAGACAGGATAACTCCCGTGCCCATGAGCAGCAGCATGCCGCGGCCGAAGCCTCTTCTGGCTCTCTCCCCCTGCTTTGCGCCTAAATTCTGGGCGATGAAGACCGACAGCGCCTCTCCCCCGCACACGCCGAAGGAGTTGGTCAGCGCCTCTATGCGGCTGCCGGCGGTAAAGCCGGAAATGGCGTCCAAGCTCACATGGTTCACAGCCCCCTGCACCAGCAGCTTGCCGATGTAAAGGCTGGAGGAGTTCATGGCGGAGACGGCGGAAAACCTCGCCGTCCTGCCCAGCAGGTTTTTGTCTATTTTCATATCCTGCCGGCGGAATATAAGGAAGGACTGGCGCTTTGCTATATAAAGCACGCAAAGCAGCGCCGCCGTAAGCTGGGAAATCACGGTTGCCAGCGCTGCTCCCGCGACGCCCAGCTTCAAAACGCCCAAAAACAGCAGATCCAGCAGTACGTTCAAAACCACGGCCACCACGAGGAACATCGTGGCCCGGGACGTGTTGCCGACAGCCCGCAGCGACGCGGCGCAGAGGTTATACAGGAACGTGGCCGGGATGCCGGCAAAGACGATCACAAGGTAGGTCCTGGCGTCCGGCATAAGCAGATCCGGCGTCTCGATGAGATGCAGGAAGGGATTTATCAGCAGGATCGAAACTCCGCCCAAAAGCACGGCAAAGCACAGCCCGAAAACCGTGGCCATAAAGCTCTCCCGCCGCAAAGCGTCAAGGTCATCTCCGCCGAAAAGCGATGCCATGACTATTGAAATGCCGGTGCAGCCTCCGCTTACCAGGAAGATGAACAGATTCATGACCGTGCCGGCCACGCCCACGGCGGAAAAGGCGGTGGAGCCGGCAAATCTCTCCACGATTATTGTGTCGGCGGCGTTGTAGAGCTGCTGGAGTATGCTCCCTATGAGAAGCGGGGCCGAAAGGGCAATAAGCTGATGAACTATATTGCCCTTTGTCAGGTTGTTGGCCACCGGTCTCACCGCCTTTAATAAAATGTGAATATAATTATATTACCTGCACCCTGGGTTTTCAAGCGGCAGGGCGATAAAAAACGCCGGAGCTCTGTAAATGCTCCGGCGAAAGCGATCATGTCTTTTTTTCAAATCTCTGTCCGCATTTGGGACAGGTTATCTGGATCTTGCCCTTTCCTCTCGGCACACGCAGGACGTTGCGGCAGCCGGGACAGCGGAAAAAGCAGTGGGTCTTGCTGCATTTAAGGCGGGAAAAACGATTCCTGAACCACATCTTCACTGGCCACCAGAATCTGAGGAAACGGTCGTTTTCCGCCCTGCGCTTGTATATGTTTTTAGACAGGAGCCTGTAAAAGGCTATTATCAACAGCAGGTAGGAGATAACGGAAATGATGCCCAGCCCCGTTATACTCGCGATTATCGCCAGGATTATGGCGGTGAAGAAAAGCGCAAAGTACAGCTGGTCGGGCCCGTATCTTCCGACCATGAAGTTCCTGAGCCAGTTTCTTATCATCGGAAACGCCCCCTGCGGATAGTATCTATGCTGTAAACAGTATAATACCACCGCAAGGGGCGATTTGCACAAAATACATAAATAATTTACAAAATCAGTACTTGTAGATCCCTCCGCCGATGAACTCCCGGAACATGGAGTCCTCCGGTATGTACTCGTCGTCCAGAGAGGCGGTACGGGCAAGCACGCCTAAAATCTTCTGAATAATGTCGTAGTTCTCCGTCTGAGGCGGGATGTCGGCACACATGCTCTCGATATACTTCTTCATGACAGCGATCTCATATACGAACGAGGTATCCAGCGTGAGGTTGGCGCCGAAGACAAAGGGGTTTATGAATTTCTTCTCCCCTCTCTGGATGTTGTCCCAGAGTGAAAGGGTAAGGGCCGGCTCGGTGTTGCGGAATTTCATATCCCGCACGATCCTCCGCATCAGTCTGAACCAGGTTTTGTCAAAAATCTTTTTCTCGCCGCTTTCAATGTTTGAGGCAGTGCTTATGTAGAGCTTGAATGCCCCCGCATGACCCCCGCATATTTTGTCGTTCAATGCGTGGATGCCCTCAAAAATCGCCACCTCGTTTTTTTCAAGGCGCACGGGGGTAGATTCGGTCTCGCTCCTCTGCCGGTTGAGGAAATTGAAATAGGGCACATTTACCTCTCTGCCTTTGGACAGCTCATTAAAGTGCCGCGTTAAAAGCTCCACATCCAGACACTCCGGCGACTCCAAGTCTATTTCCCCGTTTTCATCCCTCGGAGCGGTTTCAGGGTCAAAGGATTTGAAGTAATTGTCCATAGCGACGGTCTTGGCGTTGACTCCCTTTTTCGCAAGGGCCTCTCCCAGCTTCTGAGCTGTTGTGGTCTTGCCGCTGGAGGATGGCCCGGAGACAAGGATTATGGGACTGTTCTCCAGATTGTCGCATATCTTTCCCGCCGCTCTGGCTATACGCCTCGTGTAAAGTCCCTCGCCGTATTCAATAAGCTCCGTCGGCTTCATCGAGACTGCGCTGTTGATAAGCTCAAGATTATAGCTCATGTCAGCTCCTTTCCGGCAAAAACCGCTTTCTTTTCCTTTATACTCTCTATGGCGTCTATGTATTCCTTCGGGTATTTGGGGTTGAACGCGCGGATTATCCTCCCGTCCCCGGGACAGACCAGCTTTGAAGAGCCCCCGGCTCCCAGCGCCACGACGGAGCAAAGCTCCTCCATGACGCAGATATTATAAAGGCATTCCGTGCCGGAAAGCCGCCAGCCCACGTTCTCAAAGCCGCCGGAGGTGAATTTCTGCCGGTAGAGATAATATGGCGAATAGCCCCTCTCCGGCAGCGCTTCAAGAGCGAAGTCCAGCATCTTCCCCACCGCTTTGCCGTCGGGTATCTCTATGCCTCCGGCGGTGATGGCCGAGCCCCTTTTAAGGGCAAGGGTGTGGACGGTGATATTTTCCGGTCTGAGGTCAAGTATATCTTTAAGCGAGCTCTCAAAGCCCTCCGGCGTGTCGGCGGGCAGACCGGCTATCATGTCCATGTTTATGTAACGAAAGCCCGCTTTCCTCGCCATTTTGAAGGCCTCCACGGTCTCGCCCGCCGTGTGGCGGCGGCCGATGGCGCGCAAGACCTCGTCGCTCATTGTCTGGGGGTTTATGCTTATCCTGTTGACGCCGCTGTTAATAAGGGCGTCCAGCTTTTCGGCCGTAACGGTGTCGGGGCGTCCCGCCTCAACGGTAAACTCCCGGTCGTCCCAAATATCAAAGCCCCGGCGCAGGCGGGAAATGAGCTCGGAAAGCTCATCTGCCGTAAGCGTCGTAGGAGTGCCTCCGCCTATGTAAACGGCGGCAGCGTTGAGCCCGCCCTCCTTTACGGCCAGGGACGCTGCGTCTATCTCCTCATAAAGCGCCTTTAAGTAGGGCT
>JAFYCQ010000211.1 GCA_017539635.1 Oscillospiraceae bacterium | reverse complement strand
CGCAAGAGCAGCGTCGACTACAGCAGGCTGCACGTGCTGGCGGTGGACGATGAGGAGATTGCCGTGGAGCACGCCCGCATGATCCTGAACGAAGCCGGCATCCGCGTGGACGTCTGCATGAACGGCCGGGACGCGCTGGATATGATGGAGGTGCAGCACGCCAAGCAGGACCCCTACAATCTGGTGCTTCTGGACTGGAAAATGCCGGGAATGGACGGTGTGGACACCGCCAGGAGGATACGGGAAAAGTACAGCCAGGAGACCACGGTCATCATCCTCACCTCCTACAGCTGGGACGACATCGTGGACGAGGCTTACCACGTGGGCGTGGACGGCTTTCTGGCAAAGCCCCTGTTTGCCGCCAACGTCATGGAGGAGTTTGAGCGCCTCGCCCGCCGCAACCGCATAAGCCTGTCCTGCGAAAACCGCCGGGCCGACCTGGCCGGAAGGCGGATACTGCTGGCGGAGGACATTGAAATAAACGCCGAAATAATGACGCAGCTCCTGTCCATGAAGGAGGCGGAGATCGACCACGGGGAAAACGGCAGGATAGTCCTGGAGCTGTTTCAGCAGAGCCCCGTGGGCTACTACGACGCCATTCTGATGGACGTGCGCATGCCGGAGATGGACGGTCTGGAGGCCACCGCCGCCATACGGGCCCTGGACAGGCCGGACGCAAAGACCGTGCCTATCATCGCCATGACCGCCAACGCCTTTGACGAGGACGTGCAGAGATCCCTGCAGGTGGGCATGAACGCCCACTTAAGCAAGCCCGTGGAGCCGGAGCACCTGTATCAGACCCTGGAGGAGCTCATATTCCAGGCGGAAAACGGATAAGACAGAGCCGTTATGATAAAATGCTGGTATTATGACGTGACGCCTCTCCATGACCCGGAAAAATTCAGGGCCGGGCTTTTAAGCCTCCCCTGGAGCGCCCGGCGGGAGAAGATAAACCGCCTTTCATACAGAGAGACCGGGCTTCTGCCCCTGGGGGCGGGGCTGCTGCTCCGGCACGCCCTGGGGGACGCCGGGGCGGAGGATATGACCCTTTCGGAAAATGAGCACGGCAAGCCGTATCTCAAAAACCGCCCGGATATCTGCTTCAACCTCTCCCACAGCGGCAGCATAGCCCTCTGCGCCGTTTCCGATGCTTCCGTGGGCGCGGACGTGGAAAAGCTCAGAGATTTCAATGAAAAAATCGCCCGCCGGTTTTTCGCCCCGGAGGAGACGGAGTGGATCATGGCCCAGGCTGACCGGGGCGCCGCCTATACCCGCCTCTGGACGAGAAAGGAAAGCTACTACAAAATGCTGGGCACGGGCATAACCCTGCCCATGGACGATTTTCCCCTTATACCCGGTATAAAAGCCGATTTCGTCTTTACCGAAAAAGAGCTCCCCGGCCACAGGCTATGCGTCTGCGGCGGCGGGGAAGCGATATTTGAGGAATGGAAATAAAGGAAACACCGCATAATTCATGTCTGCCATGGATTATGCGGTGCTGTTTTATATCTGGAACGCCGCGGCGTCGTAGCCGCTGCGTATGGCCCCCTGGACCTGACTCGGGGCGACGCAGTTTCCGATGGGAATGAATATCGGGGCGCAGTCCCTCAGAGCTTCCGCCTCCCGGGAATTGGGCCGCAGGCCCACGGCTATAACCACCGTGTCGGCGGGGATGAGCTTTTCCCCCTCAGGCGTTTCGGCGGAGACACCCTCTTCCGTAACGGCGAGACATTTGGTGTTTTTAAGCACCGTCACATGCTCCTTTTCCAGCTCCCAGCGGTAGGTGCGGGCGTAGCGGAAGTTGGCGTCGTTTGCTATATCCGGCAGCGCCTATATTATCGTGACGTTTTTGCCCGTCTTTGCCAGGTACAGGGCCGCTTCCACCCCCACAAGGCCGCCGCCTATTACGGCGATATTATCCCCCGCCACATCCCCGGCGTCGGCCTGGGCCGCCATTTTCACTTTTGGCAGGTCTATCCCCGGGAAGGGCGGCTTTATTGCCTCTGCCCCCACTGCGGCGATTATGGCGTCGGGCTTTTCGCTTTTTGCGATCTCGGGGGTGAGGGGCGTGTTCAGAAGGACTTTTACGTTCAGCGCCCTCATTTCCGCCTCCATCGAGGCTATGACGTGGTATAGGTCGGCCTTGAAATCTATGCTCTCGGCAAAGTTAAGAGCTCCCCCCAGCTTATCCGTCTTTTCGTAAAGCGTCACGTCGTGCCCCCGGCGGGCGGCGATTATGGCCGCCTCCATGCCCGCGGGGCCGCCGCCGGCAATAAAGATGCGTTTAGGCTCGTCGGCTTTTTTCGGCATGAGCTCGATCTGCCATTCCCTGCCGATCTCGGGATTCAATGCACACCTTGCCGTGCCTCTGGTAAACCGTCCGGACTGGCAGGTGGCGCACCGCAGGCACCGGCGCACCTCGGCCTCTCTGCCGGTTTCCCCCTTAACGGCAATATCCGGGTCTGCCAGCATCTGCCGGCCCAAAGCCACCATATCCGCCTTGCCGGAGGCGATTATCTCCTCCATCATGGCAAGGTCGCTCAAGCCCCCCACGGTGCACACGGGCTTTTTTACGTTCTTTTTTATCTCGGCGGCAAGGTGCACCAGATGGCCGTGCTCCGTAAATATGGGCGACTGCATTATATCCTGCTGGGGCGGGTACATGTGCATGCAGGAGGAAATGTGGAAGGAATCGACAAAAGGCTCCAGTATCTTCGCGATCTCCACAGCGTCGGGTATTTCCAGGCCGTTTTCCCCGGGGCTTAAGCCGTCCCGGCCGTTCATGCGTATCTCGATGGGGAACCTGGGCCCCACGGCTTCTCTTATGCGCTTTAGCACCATAACGGCAAATCTCGCCCTGTTCTCGGCGCTGCCGCCGTATTTATCCGTCCGGTGATTTGTGTGGGGAGAGAAAAACTGGCCTATGAGCCACCCGTGGGCGGCGTGGAGCATCACCATGTCAAAGCCCGCCAGCTTGACCCTTTTTGCAGCCTCGGCGTAGGCGTCGGCCAGCTCCTCCATAAAGTCCTCCGTCATCTCCCGGGACATGACCTGCACCGGGTTTTTCGTCTGAAAGCCTATGGAAACGGGCATTTCCGAAGGCCCCCAGGGCCTCTCTCCCCCTATGAAGGCCGGGTCGCAGACTATTCCCCCGTGGCTCAGCTCGATAGAGGCGCAGGCGCCGTATTTGTGTATCTCCTCGGCGCAGCGGGTGAGGCTGGGCAGGCAGTTGTCCGTATAAAGCAGCACCTGCCGGGGATGATCCTGTCCTGTGGGGTGGATTATGCCGTCCCCCACGGTGACGAGGGAGGCTCCCCCCCTGGCCTTTCGGGCGTAATAGGCAATGTTCCTGTCGGCCAGGGTGCCGTCTGTTTCCAGATCCGCCTGGGAGGAGGGGGCGGCCACGATGCGGTTTCTCAGAGTGAGCGTCCCTATCTTCAGTGGGGAATAGAGGTTTTCAAACACGGATCATTCCTCCAGTTTTATTTTGATTTTAAAATATTATACTTCCAAATCAAAAGCCTTTCAATAAGGTTAAGGGGGAATTGTCTCCCGGCGTTAAAATTTATTGACATTCCGGCTCAATTCATTTATCATAAATACAAATAAACAACGGAGGATTTCAAAATGACTCATATAAAGACCATAAAGACCCGCGACCTTTGCTTAAGCGCCAAAAACGGCGGCTGCGGCGAGTGCCAGACCTCCTGCCAGTCCGCCTGCAAGACCAGCTGCGGCATCGCCAATCAGCAGTGCGAGAACACCGCCAAAACAGAGAAATAATTCAGCTTTGATTTTGAAAATGCCGCCAATGGGCGGCATTTTCAATATGGAGAAATATTTATGATTCACCGATTCAAGCTGGGGGGCTACAATATAGTCCTGGACGTCTGCTCCGGTGCCGTGCATGTGACAGACGAGGTCTCCTACGAGGCATCCGGCCTGCTGGAAACCATGACGGGTCCGGAAGCCGTTGACTCCCTCCGGGAAATGTTCGCCGGAAGAGAAGATGTCACCGACAAGGATATCGAAGAGTGCGTTTCCGAGGTGCTGTCCCTTAAAGCCTCGGGGCAGCTTTATTCCCCCGACGGGTTTGAGGCCATGGCGGGAGAGCTGAAGGGGCGAAGCGCCGGGATAGTAAAGGCCTTGTGTCTCCATGTGGCCCACACCTGCAATCTTAACTGCTCCTACTGCTTTGCAAGCCAGGGAAAGTATAAGGGCGAGCGGGCGCTCATGCCCTTCAAGGTGGGAGCCCGGGCGCTTAATTTCCTCGTGGAAAACTCCGGCTCCCGGAAAAACCTCGAGGTGGACTTTTTCGGCGGCGAGCCTCTTATGAATTTCGACGTGGTAAAGCGCCTAACCGCCTACGCCCGGGAGCTGGAGAAGACCTGCAGCAAGCGTTTTCGCTTCACATTGACCACCAACGGCCTGCTCATAGACGATGAGGTCATCGACTTCTGCAGCCGGGAAATGGGCAACGTGGTGCTGAGCCTGGACGGCCGAAAGGAAGTCCACGACCGCTTCCGGGTGGACTACAACGGCGCGGGAAGCTATGACAGAATAGTGCCGAAATTCAAAAAGCTGGTGGATGCCCGGGGAAACAAGGGCTACTACATGCGGGGCACCTTTACCCACCACAACCCGGACTTTCTTGAAGATATAAAGGCCATGCTCTCTTTAGGCTTTACCGAGCTGAGCATGGAGCCCGTGGTGGCCGCTCCCGGCGACCCGGCGGCCCTTACGGAGGAGGACCTCCCCGTCGTTATGGCCCAGTATGAGGCTCTCGCCTCTTTAATGCTGGAAAGGCGGCGGGAGGGCCGCCCCTTTACCTTCTATCACTACATGCTGGATCTCAAAGGCGGGCCCTGTATCTACAAACGCATATCCGGCTGCGGCTCCGGCACGGAATACATGGCCGTCACCCCCTGGGGCGACCTCTACCCCTGCCACCAGTTCGTGGGGGAGGATTCTTTCCGGCTGGGCGATCTCTGGCACGGCGTCACGAATACCGAGGCCCAGGCGCAGTTTGCCGCCAACAGTCTCTACGCCCACCCGGAGTGCCGGGACTGCTGGGCCAGGCTCTACTGCTCCGGCGGCTGCGCCGCCAACGCCTACCACGCCACCGGCTCGGTGCGCGGCGTATACAAATACGGATGCGATCTGTTCCGGAAGCGCATGGAATGCGCCATCATGATGAAGGTCAGGGAAGCCCTGGACGAGGATGAAAAGTAAGCGGCCCGGATCCCCGCGTTTGGGCCTGCCGCCCCGGGGGCTGTCGGCCTTTCGGATCCCCTCCTGCGCGGGGATACGGG
>JAFYCQ010000210.1 GCA_017539635.1 Oscillospiraceae bacterium | reverse complement strand
ATGGACCTGGGCCGGGGCTTTGTGCAGCACGGCGATGTAGGGAGCCTGAGAAAAGAACGGGGACTTGATGCCGACGGCCTTGTTTCCGCCGTGATGGAGGAGCTTTCCCGTGAGCGATAAAAAACGGCTGGACATATATTTATTTGAAAAAGGACTGGCGGAGAGCCGGGAGAAGGCCCGGGCCCTCATCATGAGCGGCTGCGTCTTCGTGGACGGCCAGAGGTCAGACAAGCCCGGAAACCAGGTCACTCCTGACAAAAACGTGGAGGTAAGAGGCCAGACCCTGGAATTTGTGAGCCGGGGCGGGCTGAAGCTCAAAAAGGCGCTTGCGTATTTCAATGTATCGCCGGAGGGCTTTACCTGCGCCGACTGCGGCGCCTCCACCGGAGGCTTTACCGACTGCCTTCTTAAAAACGGCGCAAAAAAGGTCTATGCCGTGGACGTGGGCTACGGGCAGCTGGCCTGGAGCATAAGAAGCGACGAGCGGGTTGTGGTGCTGGAGCGCACCAACGTCCGGTATCTCACAGGCGAGCAGATACCGGAGGAGTTAGACCTTGCCACCATAGACGTATCCTTTATATCATTAAAACTGGTGCTGCCGGCCGTTTTCGGACTGCTTAAAAGAAGGGGAGAGGTGCTGTGCCTCATAAAGCCCCAGTTCGAGGCGGGACGGGAGAAGGTCGGGAAAAAGGGCGTGGTGCGGGAGGCATCCACCCACGTCGAGGTCATAAGGGCCTTTCTTAAAAACGCTGAGGAGGCCGGGTTTTCCGTCCTCGGCGTAACCTATTCACCCATCCGGGGACCGGAGGGGAATATCGAGTACCTTGGTCATCTGAGAAAAGGTCCGGGAGAGACGGCGGAGATCGACGCCGAGGCGATCGTAAAGGCCTCCCACCTTGAACTGGACGGAGGAAATGCCCATGAGTAAAAAAATCGTGCTTTGTCCCAATCCCCAGAGAGACGGGGGCTGGATCGTCACCCGGCGGGTCTATGATATGCTGAAGGCCGTGGGGGAGGAGGTCGTTATAAGCCCCCTCTTCGACAAATACGGCGGCAGCGCATCGATAAGTTTTGCCCCGGTGTTGCCTCTGGAGGAGGCGCTGAAGGACGCCAAAATGGTGATCCCCTTCGGCGGCGACGGTACGATTTTGAGCGCCGCCAGAGCCGCCACCCATTACGGCACGCCGATTTTAGGCGTGAACTTAGGGCACAGGGGCTATATTGCGGAGATCGAGGCCGACAGGCTGGAAAGTATATTATTGGCGATATCCGACAACTACAGCGTCGAGGAGCGGATGATGCTGGACGTCAAGGTCGTGCGGAACGGCGAGACCGTGTTTTCCGACCTGGCCTTAAACGACGCCGTGATAGGCGGCATAGCGAGACAGATAGACGTGGTGGTTTACGCCGACGAGCACAAAACTCTGGGTTTTTCCGGCGACGGCGTCATAGTTTCCACCCCCACGGGCTCCACCGCCTATTCCATGGCGGCGGGAGGGCCCATAGTGGAGCCGTCGGCCAAAAACATGATAATAACGCCCATATCCCCCCACGCCCTTTTCGCCAGGGCGCTGGTGCTGTCTCCGGGCAGGGAAGTGCGGATAGAGACGGGACGGCTTTCCGACCGCCGCGCCTATATGACCTCAGACGGCACGGAGCCTGTGCCCTTGAAGGACGGGGACATAGTAAAAATATCCACCTCGGAATGCGTTACAAGGCTCGTGCAGCTGAACGATATAAGCTTTTATGAAAAGGTATATAGAAAGTTGGGTGAGAATCAATGAAGGAAGCCAGACAGAAGAAAATACTCAATATCATCTCCCGGTATGACGTGGAAACACAGAATCAGCTCATTGACTATCTCCGGGAGGCCGGAGTGAAGAGCACCCAGGCCACCATTTCCAGAGATATAAAGGAGCTGCGCCTCCTTAAGGAGCTGTCCCCCAGGGGCACCTACAGATATGTTTCCGCTCCTGCCGAGGTGACGGATCACTCCTTAAGGCTCCAGGCCATATTCCACGAGAGCGTCACCTCCTGCGTCAGGGCGCAGAACATCGTGGTGGTCAAGACGCTGCCGGGCGCTGCCTCAGCTGCCGCCGCGGCCATCGACAGAATGAACATCAAGGATCTGGCCGGCTCCATAGCCGGCGACGACACCGCCATGTTCGTCATGCACGACAACGAATCGGCCGAAACGCTGCTGCAAGAGATAGAGAGCTACAGATAACCATGCTTAAAGCGCTGCATATCGAAAATATGGCCGTCATAGAGCGGGCTGATATGGAGCCGGGGCCGGGGTTCAACGTGCTTACGGGTGAGACCGGCGCCGGTAAATCCATTATCATCGACGCTCTCGGCGCGGCGCTGGGGGGCCGGATAAAAAGCGGCATAGTGCGCTCCGGAGCCGGCAAGGCCGCGGTAACGGCGCAGTTTTCCGCCGACGGGGCGGAGGAGTGGTGCCGGGAGCACGAAATAGAGCCGGAGGATGACAGCCTTTTCATCACGAGAAGCGTGACAGCCGACGGCAGGAGCTCCTGCCGTGTAAACGGCACGCCCGTGCCAGTCTCCGCCTTAAAGGAGCTGGGGGAGTGTCTTCTCGACATCCACGGACAGACCGACGGCCAGAGGATGGCGGACGAAAAGTACCACATCGGCTATCTGGACGGCTACGCCGGTCTTTCAGATGAGCTGGATTCCTACCGGGAAAAGTACGACGCCTACCTGGCTGCCCGGAAAAAGCTCAGCGCCCTTATGACCGACGAGAGCGAAAAGGAGCGGCGGCGTGACCTTTTGAAGTTCCAGATAGAGGAGATAGAGAGGGCGGGCCTCACCCCCGGGGAAAGCGAGACGCTTGCTGCCCGACGGGAGGTGCTGAAAAACGCCGCCCGTATAACCGACGGAGTTGAGGGGGCCTTTGCAGCCCTTTTCGGAGGCGAGAGAAGCGACGGGGCCATAGCCCTTATTTCCGAGGCTGCCGGGGAGCTGTCCGGAGCGGCCCGGTGGTCGGAAGAGCTTTCAGACCTGACGGCCCGCTTAAACGGCCTTGAGACCGAGGCGGAGGATATAGCCGAGGCGCTGCGGGATTTTCGCCGGGGCCTGGACTTTTCCCCGAATGAACTGGACGATACGGAAAACAGGCTCTCCGTCATTCGCCGGCTTTCGAGAAAATACGGGGAGAACGAGGAGAAGATTCTGGAATATCTGGAGGCCTGCCGGGAGGAGCTGGAGGGGATCGACAACTCCGAGGAAACCGAGCGCAGGCTGAAAGCCGAGACTGAAAAGCTTTTCGACGAAGCCGAAAAGGCCGCCGCAGGGCTTTCGGAAAAGAGAAAGAAAGCGGCCTTGAAGCTCCGGCAGGAGATAACGGCGCAGCTAAAGGAGCTCTCTATGCCGGGAGCGTCCTTTGACGTGGAGATAGCGGAAACTGAGCTTGGCAGGACCGGAAAAGACGGCGTGAGATTTCTCATAGCCGCAAACGCCGGGGAGGCCCCGGGGCGGATATCAAAGGTAGCCTCCGGCGGCGAGCTTTCCCGCATAATGCTGGCCATGAAGACCGTTCTCACCGGTGCCGACGACATCGGAGCCATGGTGTTTGACGAGATAGACACCGGAGTTTCCGGAGTGGCGGCATCCCGGGTGGCGGAAAAGCTCTCCCGGCTTGCCCGGGGAAAGCAGGTCATCTGCGTCACCCACCTGCCTCAGATAACAGCCATGGCGGATACCCATTTCAGAATAAACAAGTCCGTTAATGACGGCAGGACTTATACGAGGGTCGAGGGGCTGGGCTATAGCGAGCGGGCGGAGGAGATAGCCCGCCTCACCGGCGGCGACAGCGCCACCGATACGACGCTTTTGGCCGCACAGGAATTGCTTTCCGCCGCAGAGAGCTTCAAAAAGGGGGGATCCCATGGATAAGGTCAGACTCGGAAAAACCGGCCTTATGGTGACCCGGTGCGGCTTCGGCGCTCTGCCGGTGCAGCGGGTGCCCATGGGGGAGGCGGTAAAGCTTTTGAGAGCCGCCTACGACGGGGGCATAAACTATTTCGACACCGCCAACGCCTATACAGACAGCGAGGAAAAGATCGGCAACGCCCTTTCGGACGTTCGGGACAAGATAATAATATCCACCAAGACCATGGCCGCCGACGAGAAAACGGCGGCGGAGCATATTGAGACGAGTCTTCGCCGGATGAAGACCGACTATATCGATATCATACAGATACACAATCTGCCCTCGATAAAGGAGCGGGAGGGGGCCATAGCCGCCGCCTTCAGGGCAAAGGAAAAGGGCTATGTCCGGCATGTGGGCGTCACGGCCCACAAGCACACCTCGGCCACGGAAGCATTGGACTCCGGCCTTTTCGAGACGCTGCAGTTCCCCTTTTCCTATCTCTCGGACGAAAAGGAGACCGCCCTTTATGAGAGGTGCGTCCGTGAGGACGTGGGCTTCATCGCCATGAAGGCCATAGCCGGCGGGCTCCTTAAAAACGCCGCCGCCTGCCGGGCCTTCTTCGGAGAAAAACCGGGGGCCGTGCCCATCTGGGGCATACAGAGGCAGGAGGAGCTTTCCCAGTGGCTGGAGCTTGAAAAGCACCCGCCGGAAATGACGGAGGAGCTGAGAGCCGTCATCGAAAAGGACAGGCGGGAGCTCTCGGGCGCCTTTTGCCGGGGCTGCGGCTACTGCATGCCCTGCCCTGAGGGCATAGATATTAAAAACGCCGCGAGAATGGACATGCTGCTGCGGAGATCTCCCTGGCGGCAGTACTACACGCCGGAGCAGCGGGAGACAATGGAGAGGATACGCCGTTGTCGGGAATGCGGCCTGTGCAAAAGCCGCTGTCCCTATGGCCTTGACACTCCGAAAGTACTTAAATACATGCTGGCGGATTACGAGGATTTTTACGAAAAGCACAAAGGAGAATCGGAAGGATGACTATTTTCGACGAACTTAAGGCCAGGGGCCTCATTGCCCAGGTCACGGACGAGGAGCCCATAAAGGAGCTCATAAACAATGGCAAGGCCGTGTTTTACATCGGCTTTGACTGCACCGCCGACTCATTGACGGCGGGGCATTTCATGGCGCTGACGCTTATGAAGCGCCTCCAGTCCGCGGGGAACAAGCCCATCGCCCTTATAGGCGGCGGCACCACCATGATCGGCGACCCCTCCGGCAGGACTGACATGCGGAAAATGCTGACGAAGGAGGACATAGACCACAACGCCGAGTGCTTCAAAAGGCAGATGGAGAGATTCATCGATTTCTCCGAGGGGAAGGCCATGATGCTCAATAACGCCGACTGGCTTTTGAAGCTCAACTACGTGGAGCTTCTCCGGGAGGTGGGCCCCCACTTCTCCGTGAACAACATGCTCAGGGCCGAGTGCTACAAGCAGAGAATGGAAAAGGGTCTTTCCTTCCTTGAATTCAACTACATGATAATGCAGTCCTACGACTTCTATTACATGTTCGAGCATTACGGCTGCAACGTGCAGTTCGGCGGCGACGACCAGTGGTCAAACATGCTGGGCGGCACGGAGCTCATACGCCGCAAGCTGGGCAAGGACGCCTACGCCATGACCATCACGCTGCTCACCGACTCCAACGGCAAGAAGATGGGCAAGACCGCCGGAAACGCCGTCTGGCTCGACCCCAACAAGACCAGCCCCTTCGAGTTCTACCAGTACTGGAGGAACGTGGGCGACGCCGACGTGTTCAAATGCATCCGCATGCTGACCTTCCTGCCCTT